>NZ_CP046232.1:2320-302320 GCF_012563325.1 Enterobacteriaceae endosymbiont of Plateumaris braccata | reverse complement strand
ATCTAAAACTGTCAAAGGAGGGCGAATATTTTCATTTACAGCATTAACTGTTGTTGGTAATGGTAAAGGTCGTGTGGGATTTGGTTATGGTAAATCTAGAGAAGTTCCTAATGCAATACAAAAAGCTATGGAAAAAGCAAGAAAAAATATGATTAATATTGTACTAAATAATAGTACACTACAATATCCTGTTAAAGGTAATCATACAAGTTCTTATATATTTATGAAACCAGCTCATGAAGGTACTGGTATTATAGCTGGGGGAGCTATGAGAGCTGTTTTAGAAGTAACTGGAATTTATAATGTTTTAGCAAAAGCTTATGGTTCAACTAATCCTATTAATATAGTTAGAGCAACTATAAAAGGTTTATCTAGCATGAAATCATTAAAAATGATTGCAGCCAAAAGGGATAAAACAGTCGAAGAAATAGAAAGGAATATGAAAAATGTTAAAAAATATTAAAATTACACAAATTAAAAGTTCTATAGGTAGATTACCAAAACATAAAGCAATTTTAAGTTGTTTAGGTTTAAAACATATAGGTCATACAGTAATTAAGACAAAAACTCCTATTATTATAGGTATGATAAAAAAAATTTTTTATATGATAAAAATAGGTAATTAAAATGTATTTAAATACTTTAATTCCTTCTTTAGGATCTAAACATTATAAAAAACGTTTAGGAAGAGGTATTGGTTCAGGATTAGGAAAAACTAGTGGTAGAGGGCATAAAGGACAAAAATCTCGTGCTGGTAGTAAAATAAATAAATCTTTTGAAGGGGGACAAACTCCTTTACATAGAAGATTACCAAAATTTGGTTTTCAATCACGTAAA
Organism: Enterobacteriaceae endosymbiont of Plateumaris braccata; assembly: GCF_012563325.1. Classification (NCBI taxonomy): domain Bacteria; kingdom Pseudomonadati; phylum Pseudomonadota; class Gammaproteobacteria; order Enterobacterales; family Enterobacteriaceae; species Enterobacteriaceae endosymbiont of Plateumaris braccata. The sequence goes on along the minus strand of NZ_CP046232.1, from coordinate 301,483 downwards.
AAAAAATTTTATAAAGAAATTACATTAAATAATTTAAATAAAATAAAAAGTAATATTATTGATTTAAATACTTTAAAACAATTTAAAATTGTTAGTAAAAAAATTAAATATGTTAAAATTATAAACACTGGGAAAATTTTTATACCAGTGAAGCTTATTAAATTACGTTGTACAAAAAATGCAAAACTTTTTATTGAAAAATTAGGTGGCAAAATAAAGGAATAAAAAATCAATGATAAAACCATTTTCTAAATTAGATTTTCAAAGTACTAAAAAAGGTTTTAGTGAATTAAAACAAAGATTCATATTTTTAATTAGTGCTTTAATTATTTTTCGTATAGGATCTTTTATTCCTATACCTGGTATAAATTTAAATATATTAAATAAATTAATTCAACATCAAAATGGTACTATTATTGATATGTTTAATATGTTTTCTGGTGGAGCTTTAAGTAGAGCTTCTATTTTAGCTTTAGGAATTATGCCATATATTTCAGCATCAATTATTTTACAATTATTAAGTGTTCTACATCCTAAATTAATTGCTTTAAAAAAAGAAGGAGAATCAGGTAGACGTAAAATTAGTAAATATACCAAATATACTACATTAATTTTATCTGTTATACAATCCATAGGAATTGTAACTGGATTACCTAAAATGTCAGGTATGCATAATTTAATTATAAATCCAAATATCTGTTTCTTTTTTGTTTCTGTGTTAAGTTTAGTTACAGGAACTATGTTTTTAATGTGGTTAGGAGAGCAAATTACAAAAAAAGGAATTGGTAATGGTATTTCTATGATTATAGTTGTAGGTATTATTTCAGGATTACCAACTGCTATTGGACATACGATAGAACAAATTAACGAAGGTGATTTAAATTTTTTTATAATATTAATATTATTAATAATAATTTTTATTATTACTTTTTTTGTTGTTTTTATGGAAAGAGGTCAAAGAAAAATAATAGTTAATTATGCTAAAAGATATAGCGGAAGAAACTTATATAAACAACAAAATACTCATTTACCATTGAGAATTAATATGTCAGGGGTAATACCCGCAATATTTGCTTCAAGTATTATTTTATTTTTTGTTACAATAACTTCTTGGTTTGGTAATAGTACAGGATGGGAATGGCTTAAAAATATTGCTATTATTTTACAACCTAAACAAATATTTTATATGATATTATATGTATCATTAATTATGTTTTTTTGTTTTTTTTATACACTTTTAGTATTTAGTCCAAAAGAAACAGCAGATAATTTAAAAAAATCAGGTGCCTATATTTCTGGTATACGTCCAGGAGAACAAACAGCTAAATATATTAAAAAAATCATTTTACGATTAACATTAACAGGAGCACTATATGTTAGTTTTATATGTTTAGTACCTGAATTTTTGCGTAACATAATAAATGTTCCTTTTTATTTTGGAGGAACATCATTACTAATAGTAGTAGTTGTTACTATAGATTTTATAACTCAAATACAAACATTAATTATGTCAACTCAATATGAATCTATGTTAAAAAAAATTAATTTAAAATCATAAATTTTAAAAATTTCATTTTTTTATAAAATAGTTTTTATCAAAGGATATATATTATAATATGAAAGTACGTACTTCTGTTAAAAAATTATGTCGTGATTGTAAAATTGTTCGTCGTAATAGAGTAGTTCGTGTTTTGTGTAAAAAAGATCCTAAACATAAACAACGTCAAGGTTAAATAAAATTAATAATAAAAAATTATTAATTTTATTTTTACAAATAAAGGAGTTAATGTGGCTCGTATAGCAGGAATTAATATTCCTAATAATAAACATATTAAAATAGCATTACAATATATTTATGGTATTGGTAATTCTCATTCTATACGTATTTGTAAAATTATTAATATTAATGAATATACTAAAGTAAATTTATTATCAGAAAAACAAATAGATCTACTAAGAGTAGAAGTATCTAAATTTACAGTAGAAGGAGATTTAAGAAGAAAAGTTAATTTAGATATTAAGAGATTAATTGATTTAGGATGTTATCGTGGATTAAGACATCGTAAGGGTTTACCAGTAAGAGGACAACGTACTAAAACAAATGCACATACTAGAAAAAAATTTCGTAAAATTTTTAAAAAACAATAATTTTATTGAGTTATTAATATGAAAAAAAAACAAAATTCTAAATTTAAAAAAAATATTAAAAAACAAGTTATTGATGGTATAGCACATATACATGCATCATTTAATAATACTATTGTTACTATTACAGATAGACAAGGAAATTCATTAGGGTGTGCTACAGCGGGAGGTTCTGGTTTTAGAGGTTCTCGTAAATCAACACCATTTGCTGCACAAGTAGCAGCAGAACGCTGTGTAGAATCTGTAAAAGATTATGGTATAAAAAATCTTGAAGTTATGATAAAAGGACCAGGACCAGGAAGAGAATCAACAATTAGAGCATTAAATAATGCTGGCTTTCGTATTACAAACATTACTGATATAACACCAATACCTCATAATGGTTGTCGTCCTCCAAAAAAAAGACGTGTATAGTATATACATTATTATAAATAATATTAAAGAGTATAAAGAATACAATGGCAAAATATTTAGGACCTAAATTAAGATTAAGTAGAAGAGAAGGTACAGATTTATTTTTAAAATCTAATGTTCGTAACATTGATTCAAAATGTAAATTAGAACAAGCTCCTGGACAACATGGAATGAAAAAATCCAGATTATCTGATTATGGTATACAATTAAGAGAAAAACAAAAAGTACGTCGTATATATGGTGTTTTAGAAAAACAATTTCATAATTATTATAAAAAAGCATTAAGATTGAAAGGAAATACAGGATTGAATTTATTATGTTTATTAGAAAAAAGATTTGATAATGTTTTATATCGAATGGGATTCAGTGTTACCAGGTCAGAAGCAAGACAGCTTATATGTCATAAATCTGTAAAAATTAATAATAATATTGTTAATATACCTTCTTGTCAAATAAATATTAATGATAAAATAGAAATATGTGAAAAATCAAAAAAACAAATAAGAATAAAAGCTGCTATTGACCTTTCTAGTCAATTTGAAAAATCAAATTGGTTAGAAGTAGACACTAATAAAATGACAGGTGTATTTAAACGCATTCCAGAACGTTCTGATTTATCATCAGATATTAATGAACATTTAATAATTGAATTATATTCAAAATAATTTTATAAAATTGAGAGATTATAAATGAATAATTCTGTAACTGAATTTTTGAAACCCCGTTTAGTTAATATTAAAAAAATTAATAAAACTACTGTTAGTGTTACTCTTGAACCTTTAGAAAGAGGGTTTGGACATACATTAGGTAATGCATTAAGACGCATTTTATTATCTTCAATGCCTGGATATGCAGTTACTGAAGTAGAAATTGAAGGAATATTACATGAGTATAGTACTAAAGAAGGAGTTCAAGAAGATATTATTGAAATTTTATTAAATTTAAAAAAATTAGCTATAAAAGTTAAAAGTAATAAACAAGAATTTTTTTTAACTTTAAATAAATCAGGAATTGGTCCAGTCATAGCAGCTGATTTAAATCATGGAAATGATATTGAATTAATAAATCCAAATTATATTATTTGTAATTTAACAGATCAAAATACTTCAATTAACATGAAAATTAAAATTGAATTAGGTAGAGGATATGTTGCTGCATATACTAAAATTAATTCTGAAAAATATAATGATCGTCCAATAGGTCGACTATTAATTGATGCATGTTATAGTCCAATTGAAAGAATAATATATAATGTTGAAGCTGCAAGGGTAGAACAAAGAACAGATTTAGATAAATTAATAATAGAAATGGAAACTAATGGTACTATAGATCCAGAAGAAGCAATAAGAAAAGCTGCTACAATTCTTTCAGAACAATTAGAAACTTTTGTTTATTTACGTGATATACCTCAACAAGAAATTAAAGAAGAAAAGCCTGAATTTGATCCTATTTTATTACGTCCAGTAGATGATTTAGAATTAACTGTTAGATCTGCTAATTGTTTAAAAACAGAATCGATACAATTTATAGGTGATTTAGTACAACGTACTGAAGTTGAATTGCTTAAAACACCTAATTTAGGAAAAAAATCTTTAACAGAAATTAAAGATATTTTAGCTTCTAAAGGTTTATCATTAGGAATGCGTTTAGAAAATTGGCCTCCAATTATAATTGATAAAAAATAATTATTTAATTTTTTTAATATTAAAGGTAACATAATATGCGTCATCGTAAAATAGGTCGTCATTTAAATAGAACTAGTAGTCATCGTAAATCTATGTTTAAAAATATGGCTAATTCTTTAATTAAATACGAAATTATTAAAACAACAACTGTAAAAGCTAAAGAATTAAAAAGAACAATAGAACCATTAATAACAATTGCAAAAAATAATAATATTTCTAATAAAAGATTAATTCGTTCTCGTATAAATAATAAAAATAATTTAATTAAATTATTTAATTTCATAGCCCCAAGATTTAAAAATAGATTAGGAGGATATACACGTATAATAAAATGTGGATTTCGTAATGGTGATAAAGCACCAATGTCATATATAGAATTATTAGAGCGAAAAATAATAATTAAAAAAAAAACATAATTTAAATTATAAATTATTTTAAAATTTTACCTTTAGAAAAAAGTTTAATATATTTTTTATTGTTAAAAAAATCTCTAATATTCATTGGTATTCTTCCACTAGGTTGAATAACTTTAATTTTTAAAATTCCATTAATTGTATTTATATTAATACTACTATTAATATTAACATATAATATTTCACCTGGAACCGATATTTTTTTATTAAAATTATTATCTACTATTTCTGCATACCATATTTTAAATCTTTCATTTTTTAATAAAAAATATGTTCCTGGGTATGGATTGAAAGCACGAATAATACATTCGATTTTTTTAGCTGAAAGAGACCAATTGATTTTACTTTCTTTTTTTAAAATTTTTTTAGCATATGTTGTTTTTATATCATATTGATTTTGAGGTTTAAGTATAATATCTTTTCCTTTAGAAAAAATATTTAAAACATATAAAAGACCTTTTAAACCTAATATACATAATCTATTATGTAAAGTACCATATGTCTCATTTAAATGAATATCACATTTTTTTTGATAGATAATATCTCCAGCATCTAAATAACTATTCATTTTAATTATACTTATACCAGTTTGAGTATCATTTTCATATAAAGCTCTTTGTATTGGCGCAGCACCTCTCCATCTAGGTAATAATGACGCATGTACATTAATACATCCTAAACTTGGTATATTTAAAATTGATGGAGGTATTAATAAACCATAATCTACAACAATAATTATATTAAATTTATATTTTAGTATTGAATTTAAAAATTCTTTATTATTTAAAGATGAAGGTTGTAAAATATTTATTTTATGTTGTAAAACCAATTTTTTAATAGGGTTAAAAGTTAATTTCTGTCCTCTATTAGAGTAATTATCTGGCTTAGTAATAACACAAACTATTTTATAGTAATTTAATAATTCTTTTAAATGAAATACTGCAAAATGAGAAGTACCCATAAAAATAATTTTAATTTTATTTGCATTCATTATAATTATATATAATTTTATTTTTTTTATGACGTATTATTTTTTGATGAAATTTTTTCATTTTTTTATAAACTCTTTGATATTTTAAATTAGATAAATAATCAATAAATAAAATACCATTTAAATGATCTATTTCATGTTGTAAACAACATGATAATAAATTATCAGCTTCTATTTCAAAATTTTCATTAATTAAATTTTTTGCTTGCACTTTAACTGTTTTATATCTAAAAATAAAATATTTTTGTTGAGGTATTGATAAACATCCTTCTTCATTGCTAATTTGGTTTTTATTTTGTATAGTTAATTTTGGATTAATAAAAATTAACGGATTATTTTGTTTTTTTGATATATCTATAACTATAATACGTTTATGTATTCCTATTTGTGTTGCTGCTAAACCTATACCTTTATAAGCATACATAGTTTGGATCATATTATTAATTAATAAATTAATTTTATTATCTATTTTTTTTACATTTTTAGCTATAGTACGTAATTCATTATTTGGAAAATATAATAATTTTAATATTGACATAAATTTTTATAAAAATTATTTATTGTTAAATTATTATTTTAAATTAAATATATTATTTATAATACTTATAAATAATATATTTATATATTTTTTAAAAATATTTTTTATTAAAAGATGATTATATGATAAAATAAAACTTAATACAATTAATAATTATATGACTATTAATATTAATCTATCAAATTAATTACGTTATGAATTTTAATATATTTATTGATGCATTAAAACTAGGTAAAATAATTGCTTATCCTACTGAATCTTCATTTGGATTAGGATGTGATCCTGATAACAAAAATGCAGTATATAAATTATTATCTATAAAAAAACGTAATATTAATAAAGGATTTATTTTAATAGCTTCAAGTTATAAACAGATATTATCTTATATAGATGAAACTAAATTATCTTTAAAACAAATTAATATGATTTTATCATGTCAAAAATTTATAACATGGACAATTCCTATATCATTAAATACTCCTTATTGGTTAACAGGAAATTTTAACTCAATAGCTATTCGTATAACTAATTATTATCCTATTAATCAATTATGTCATTTTTATGGAAAACCTATTATTTCTACTAGTGCAAATATAACAGGTTGTAAACCATGTTTATATTCTCATGAAATTAATTCTCATTTTAAAAAAAAAATATTAATTTTAAATGGTTTTGTTGGAAGATATAAAAAACCATCTGAAATTAGAGATAGTATAACAAATACAATTATTAGAAAAGGATAATAATAAACAAGTGATAGAATATGAAAATGTTTGCTATTTTTGGAAATCCTATAAAACACAGTAAATCTCCTATAATACATAAACTTTTTGCAAAACAATTAAATATTTTACAACAATATAAAAAAATATATGTTCCAATTAACAAATTTAATAATATAGTTAATTATTTTTTTAAACATGGAGGTTTTGGAGCTAACATCACAATACCATTTAAAAAAGATGCATATGATATATGTGATTTTTTAACGGAAAGAGGAATAAAAAGTGGAGTAGTAAATACATTAAAGATTATTGAAAATAATAAAATATTAGGAGATAATACTGATGGTATTGGTTTATTAAAAGATTTACAAAAAATTAATTTTATACATAAAAATAGTAATATCTTGTTATTAGGTGCAGGAGGAGCAGCTAAAGGTATTATATATCCTCTTATTAATTTTGGTTGTAAAATTACAATAACTAATCGTACTTATAAAAATTCCTGTAATCTTTTAAAACATTTTAACAATATAAAACATATTGATGTTCTCAAAATAGAAGATATTAATAATATAATTAATAAAAAAAAAATAAATTATGATTTAATCATAAATGCAACATCTAGTAGTATTAAAGGTGAAATTCCAAATATTTCTTCTAATATTATACATTCTAATATTTTTTGTTATGATTTATTTTATGATTCTAGTATTACACCATTTTTAAAATGGTGTTTACATCATGGAGCTAAAAAAATATCTGATGGTATAGGGATGCTAATAGAACAAGCAGCTTATTCATTTTTTTTATGGCATGGAATTATGCCTAATACTACATTAATTTTAAAAGAATTTAAAAAAAAATATTCATAAAGGAATTATTTATATGGTTTATAAATTACCATCTTTATCATATAGTTATTCTGCATTAGAACCATTTTTTGATAAAGAAACAATGGAAATCCATTATACAAAACATCACCAAAATTATGTAAATAATACTAATTTAATTATTGATAAAATTAATTTAAAAAATATTTCAATAAATGAATTATTATCTATGATAGATGTAATACCATTATCAACTTCACAAAGAAATTTTTTACGTAATAATGCAGGTGGTCATGCCAATCATAGCTTTTTTTGGAAAATTTTAAAAAAAAATACTCAACCTAATAATATAATTAAAGAAGCTATAGTAAAATCATTTGGTAGTTTTAAAAAATTTCAAAAAATTTTTGAAAATATTGCTACAAATTTTTTTGGATCAGGATGGATTTGGTTAATTAAAAAAAATAACATTTTAAGTATAGTTACTACTAAAAATCAATATAATCCATTAATGGGAAAAAATATTAATGGTTTTTTTGGTTATCCTCTAATAGCTTTAGATTTATGGGAACATGCATATTATTTAAAATATCAAAATCAAAGATCTTTATATATAAAAGCCTTTTGGAATGTATTAAATTGGGATGAAGTACAAAATTTATTTTTAAAAAGTGAAATATAATTTTTTTATTTTTATAAACGATATGTTTTATTATATCTTAATATAAAACATATCGTTTGAAATTTTTAATTAATATATTAAAATTATAAATATAATATTATTATATAAATTAAAAATTAATAATTTATTTAAAATTTATTTAAATAAAAATGTAAATATTTAAAAAAATAATTTTATATTTTACTTAAATCTAATATCTTTATTGTAATAATTATTGTAAAATTCTTAGTTCATTAATAAATAAATTTATAGGTAATATTCAATTTTTTAGTTGCAATTTAATAAAAAATAATTTTAAATTAAAAAATTAATATGTCTAGTAATTTAAAATTTTAATCTTTTAAAACTATAGTAGATATTGATAACTTAAGAAGTTTATTATTGAATAAAGAAAAATATTATATTAAAAATTGAAAATATATTAATAAATTAAATTTATAAAAATAAAAAAACTATATAGATTAAATATTATCAGAAGAAATTAAAAGATGTTTTATGATAATAAAATTTTTTATATATGATCATTTACAATTATTAATTTTAAATATACTAATAGTCAAAATTGTTATTAAATTAAAATATTACATATGATTATTTTTAAAGATTTGAACTATAAAAAAATATTATTTTAATTAAATTATAAATTTATAATAATAAATTATTTTTATATTTTATAAATTTAAATATAAGTTAATTAGTAAAATTAAATAAGATTATAAGTATTAATAATAAATATTCTAAACTAAAAAATTATTTCTAAATTTTGTTACTTAAAAATATAAGAATATTTTATCATATTTAGTCAAATTATTAGATCATAAAGAAAAAATATTTTAGAATTTAATTCTATATAATTTATAGTTCTAGATTTAATTAAAATTAATATTATTAAATCACTTATATTCAAATATTATTTCATCATTTAAAAAATTTAAATTTAAACATAATATTGAAAAATTATTAATTATTTTATATTAATATTTTTTCTTACATATTTATTTTTAATTTTTATTTATTATTATAAGTATTTTAATTACTATATTATTTTTTTGCTGAATTATTAAATACCATTTTATTAAAAATATTAGTATTATTAATTTAATTTTACATTTTTTAAATTCTTTAAATTTATTCAAAAGGAGTTTTTTTTATTTACTTTTTTTACTATAATTATTTTGAACAAAAATATAAAAAATAAGATTTATTTTTTATATTATTTCCAGAAATTATTCTAATTTATAAATATAAATTTATAAATTATTGTTTATCCTGCTATTTGTTTTTCACGAATTTCGGCTAAAGTTTTACAATCAATACATAGATGCGCAGTAGGACGAGCTTCTAGCCTTTTTAAACCAATTTCTATTCCACAAGATTGACAATAACCAAAATTATTTTGTTTAATTTTTATTAAAGTTACTTCAATTTTTTTAATTAATTTTCTTTCTCTATCTTTATTTCTTAAATTAAAATTAAATTCTTCTTCTTGTACAGCTCTATCTATTGGATCAGAAAATTTTGACATTTCATTTGGAATATAAGAAATATTATGACTATTTTCATTTATTAATTGTTTTCGCCAAGATTGTAATATTTTTTTAAAATGAAATAATTGTTTTTCATTCATATATTCTTCTTCTGGTTTTAATTTATAAGGAGAAACTCCAGCAATAGATAAAATATTTAAAGAAGATAAAATTTTATTTTTTTTTTTCATATTTACTCCAATATGTATTTAATTATATTTACTAATGATAGTATAGATAAAGTTAAGTTTTATTAAATTTTTTCTAAAGATATTTTTAAAAAATTTTTAAAATTTATAAACAAATTTTTATATTAATTTTTTATATTATATATTTAATATATTAATGTAATTAAAATTTATTTTAATTAATTTATTTGTATTTATCTTAAATCAATTTTATTTAATAAATAAATATATAAAAATATTTTATATTTATCTAAAACTAAAAAACTATTTGAGTTTTAATATATTCAGAAATATATAAATTATATTTAATAAATAAAATTTTACTTAAAATATCTAAATTTAATTTTTTTTATTTATACTATATATTTTATAATTATAAAAATATATTTTAATGTATTAAATAGACAATTATATAATAATAATATTTACTTATGAGTAAAATAAAAAGATTTTTTACTATAAAATTAATCATATATTTCAAAATTATCAATTTTATAAAAAATATAATATAATTAAAATATAAGATTAGCAACTAAAATATATTAAATATAAATTAACAAATATTTAATATTTAATACTTTTATTTATTATAAAGAATTTAATGAAAAAAATTTTTTTTTATTATATAGAAAAAAATATAAAAAGAATGCATATATTAAATCAATTGAGAATTTATAGATCTATAAACTTAATGAATTATATTTTTAAAAAAATATATATCTTATTACCTATATTATTACATTATAATCATCCATTAATTCCAGGATATATTTCAGATAATATTCCATACGGCATAGATAATTTTTATCCTAACAAAAAATATTTATCTTTATTAACAAAAAATTTTAATATTTTTATAAAAAAGAAATATTTTAAATATAACAATCCAATTACAGGAATATATTCTATGGGTAGTATATCATCCATTGGTCAAAATAAAAATTCTGATTTTGATATCTGGGTGTTTCATCAAATATAGTTAAGTAAAAAAAAATGTTTATATTTAAGAAAAAAATTTTCTATTTTAAAAAAATGGTGTAATTTAATGGGTGTGAAAGTAATTTTTTTTTTAATAGGTGAAAAATATTTTCGTAAAGAAAATATTTTAATAAAAAAACCCTCTTTTAATATTATTAATAAAAATCTTTTATTAGATGAATTTTATAGAACAGCTGTTCGTATGGCTGGTAAACCTATAATATGGAATATTATACCAATTAATAAAGAAAATTGTTACAATGATTATGTAAATTTTTTATATAAAAAAAATTTTTTATTAAAAAATGAATGGTTAGATTTAGGAGGATTAAAAAACATTTCTGTTGAAAACTATTTTAAATATAGTTTATGATATATTTATAAAAAAATAGATTTAGATCCTTATAAAACGATCTTAAAAATATTATTATTAGAAAGTTATTTATACGAAAATCCTAATATTAAATTATTAGCTATCGATTTTAAAAAATATTTACATGATGGTAGTATCACTTCATTAGAATTAGATTCTTATTATATGATGTTAAAAAAAATTACAATTTACTTAATTAAAATTGGTGATTTAAAAAGATTGGATTTAATTAGAAAATGTTTTTATATTAAAACACGTGTAAAATTATCAATAAATAAAAAAATTTGTAATTGGCAATATTATGAAATAAACATTTTAGTTAAAAATTGGAAATGGAATTTTAATAAAATAAAATATTTAGATAATATTAAATATTAATAAAAATTAAATTTGTATATTTATTAAATTCATTATACAATAATAGATCATATTTGTTTTAAATAGTTATTTAGTATAAACAATTATTTTTAATAATATATAAATATATACAAAAGGATATTAATTCATTTTATGAAAAATTCAACTATTATTCATTTAACTGATATAAATTTTAAAACACAAATTAATATTAATAATTTTATTATAGTTGATTTTTGGGCCGATTGGTGTAATCCATGTAAAATGTTTTCTTTAGTTCTAGATGAAATATTTAAAAAATATAGTAAAAAAATATTTTTTGCTAAATTAAATATTGATAAATATCCAAATATAGCTCAAAAATATGATGTCCGTAGTATACCAACAATTATATTATTTAATAATGGTATTATCATAGATCAAATTACTGGCTCAATTAATAAAATTCAATTAACAAAGTTTTTAGATAAACATTTAAAGTAATAAATTTATATTTTAATAAAAATTAAATTTATTAATTTTTATTAAAATAATATAAATTATATAAATTATAGGAGGATTTTATAATGTTTAATTATAAATATTTATTTTGATATAAAATATATACTAGTAATATATAACTTAATTAAAATTTTATAAATTATATTAAAATATTAAATATAATATATATATTAATTATTTAACAATGCCATTTCAAAAGAAATGTTTCAGATTTATTCAAAGATTAAGACCTCACCATTATGAATCTTACCGGATTAAAAAATAAACTAATATCGGATTTACTTAATTTAGGAAAAAGTATCAATTTAGAAAATTTATCTAGAATGCGTAAACAAGATATTATTTTTGCTATATTAAAACAACATTCTAAAATTGGAGAAGATATTTTTGGTGATGGAGTATTGGAAATATTACAAGATGGATTTGGATTTTTACGTTCATCTGATAGCTCTTATTTAGCTGGACCGGATGATATCTATGTTTCTCCAAGTCAAATTAGACGTTTTAATTTACGTACTGGAGATACAATTTCAGGTAAGATACGTCCTCCAAAAGAAGGAGAAAGATATTTTGCTTTGTTAAAAGTTAATAAAGTTAATTACGATAAACCTGAAAATGTTCGTAGCAAAATTCTTTTTGAAAATTTAACTCCATTACATGCTAATTCTCGATTAAGTATGGAAAGAGGTAATGGATCTACAGAAGATTTAACAGCTCGTGTTTTAGACTTAGCTTCACCTATTGGAAGAGGTCAAAGAGGATTAATTGTAGCACCACCTAAAGCTGGAAAAACTATGTTATTACAAAACATAGCACAAAGTATAGCTTATAATCATTCAGAATGTATGTTAATAGTATTATTAATTGACGAACGCCCTGAAGAAGTTACTGAAATGCAAAGATTAGTTAAAGGAGAAGTTATTGCATCAACTTTTGACGAACCTGCATCTAGACACGTTCAAGTATCAGAAATGGTTATTGAAAAAGCTAAAAGATTAGTTGAACATAAAAAAGATGTTGTAATCTTATTAGATTCTATGACTCGTTTAGCTAGAGCTTATAATACAATTGCTCCTGCTTCAGGTAAAGTATTAACAGGTGGTGTAGATGCTAATGCTCTTCATCGTCCTAAACGTTTTTTTGGTGCTGCAAGGAATGTTGAAGAAGGTGGTAGTTTAACTATAATAGCAACAGCATTAATTGATACTGGATCTAAAATGGATGATGTAATTTATGAAGAATTTAAAGGCACAGGTAATATGGAATTACATTTATCACGTAAGATAGCTGAAAAAAGAGTTTTTCCTGCTATTGATTATAATCGTTCTGGAACTAGAAAAGAAGAGTTATTAAGTTCTCAAGAAGATTTACAAAAAATGTGGATTTTAAGAAAAATTATTCATCCTATGAGTGAAATTGATGCTATGGAGTTTCTTATAAATAAATTATCTATGACTAAAACAAATGATGAATTTTTTGATATGATGAAAAGATCATAAATGATAAATTTATAAAATTTATTATTTATTTAAACTAAAGAAATTATTTTTCATAATAAAAATAATATATACAATATACATTTGAAATTTTTAATTTTACATATATTTATATAAACATTTTATTTACTAAAATTTTTTATATTTTTTATCAAAATTACTAGACATTAAAGTTATGAATTTGTAATATCAATTATATAAATAATTAAAGCATCCGTAGCTCAGTAGGATAGAGTACTGTTTTCCGAAAACAGAGGTTTCAGGTTCAATTCCTGTCGGGTGCATAAAATTTATTTAATATTATTTATTATGGTGGCTATAGCTCAGTTGGTAGAGCACTGGATTGTGGTTCCGGTTGTCATGGGTTCAAATCCCATTAGCCACCCATGTAGAAAAATTAACGGCGAGTAGCGCAGTTTGGTAGCGCAACTGGTTTGGGACCAGTGGGTCGGAGGTTCAAATCCTCTCTCGCCGATAATTATTAATTATTATTATTTTTTTTTAAAAAAAAAGATTATATTTAATTCTAAAGTTAATGATATCTTTTACAGTTAATACTGGCATATGATTTTTTTTAGCAAATAAAATAGTATCTTTAATACGAGCCATTGATCCATTATCATTTGTTAATTCGCATAGTATTCCTGTAGGATTCATTTTTGCTATTTTTAATAAATCTATAGTAGCTTCTGTATGTCCTTTTCTTTTTAAAACTCCTTCTTTAACAGCTCTTAATGGAAAAATATGTCCAGGTCTATTTAAATCTTTAGGTTTTACATTAATATTTATAGCTGTTTTAATAGTTGTAAATCGATCCTGTGCGGATACTCCAGTAGTAATACCTTTTGCTGCTTCAATTGTAACTGTAAAACCTGTTTTATAAAAATTAGTATTATTTTTGACCATCATAGGTAAATGTAATTTTTTACGTAAATGTTCAGTAATACATAAACAAATAATACCACTCCCATATCTAATAGTTAAAGCTATTTGTTTTACAGTAATTTTTTCTGCAGAAAAAACAATATCACTTTCATTTTCACGATTTTCATTATCTAATATTAATACACCATTTCCATTATTAAGAGATAAAATTGCATTATTTATTCTAGTAATTGAATTACCAAATTGATAACAAAGTAAACTATGATTATTCATAATATATATATAATAACTTTAAATAAAATTAATATATTCATTATAAATAATAAATTAAAATATCAAATTAATTAAATATCAATTATTTGATTTATTGATGTTTATCAAAATTTTCTTTTATTAAATTTTTTAATTCATCAAAACTAACAGTAGCAGTACCAAATTTACTAACTGCTATACTTGCTGCCATATTAGATAAAAAACATGAATCTTCAAGTGATATTTTATCTTGAACTAAAAATGCTGATAAAACACCAATAACAGTATCACCAGCACCAGTTACATCTAAAACTTGATTTGCTTGAGATTTAAAATGAATAGGTTTTTTATTTTTTTGAATTAAACTCATTCCATGTTCTGACCTAGTGACTAACAATGAATTTATATTATAACGTAAAATTAAATTTAAACCTTTATTAACTAATTCTTTTTCAGAATTACATTTACCTACTACTAATTCAAATTCAGTTAAGTTAGGAGTTAATAATGTAGCACCAGAATATTTTTCATAATTTTTGCCTTTAGGATCAATAATAACGGGTATTTTTGACAAATTAGCTAATTTAATCATAGATTGTATATTACATAATGTTCCTTTATTATAATCAGAAAAAACAATAATATTAATATTAGATATAATTTTTCTAATATTTTCTAATAAAAGATTATTATAATGTATATTTTTATATTTTTTTTCACAATCTAATCGTATTAATTGTTTATTTAAAGATAATACTCTTGTTTTAATTATAGTTTTAAACTTAATACTTTGAATAAAATTATAATCAACATGATTTTTTTTTAATTTATTTTTAATGATATTTGCTGCATAATCTATACCTAATAAGCCAAATAATTTAACATTAGCACCAATAGAAGCTATATTCATAGCAACATTTGCTGCTCCTCCAGGTATATAATTTATATTTTTAATTTTTATTACTGGTGCATCAGCTTCTGATGATATTTTATTTATTGATCCATGAAAATAGCGATCTAACATTATATCACCTACTACTAAAATTGTTTTGTATTTTAAATCAGGTAATATTAATTTCATTTTAATAGTCCATTATAATAATCTTAGTTTATAATTATATTAAATAGTTTTATTATAATAAATTTAATATAAAAATAATATTTATATAAAATTAATATTTTAACAAATTTATAACATAAATTATATTTAATTAAGGAGTATAATAATTGAAAATTTATTTAGTAGGTGGTGCTGTTAGAGATATTATCTTAAATTTAAAATTTTCAGATAGAGATTGGTTAGTAGTAGGTGCAGACATAAATTTAATGATTAAATTAGGTTATAAATTAGTTGGAAAAGATTTCCCTGTATTTTTACATCCAATAACACATGAAGAATATGCATTAGCTAGAACTGAAAAAAAATCAGGACATGGATATGAAGGATTTACTTATTATTCATCACCTAATGTTACATTAGAAGAAGATTTATTACGTAGAGATCTTACTATTAATGCTATTGCTCAAGATCAATCTGGAAAATTTTATGATCCATATAATGGAATAAAAGATATTCATGATAAATTACTTAAACATGTTTCTAGTTCTTTTAAAGATGATCCTTTAAGAGTATTAAGAGTTGCTAGATTTGCTGCAAAATTATCACATTTAAAATTTAGTATCGATAAAAATACATTTAAATTAATGAAAATAATGAGTTCTTCTGGAGAATTATCTTACTTAAAACCAGAAAGAATTTGGAAAGAAACTGAAAATGCTCTTAAAGGATCAAATCCACATATATATTTTAAAACATTAAGAAAATGTGGTGCATTATCTATAATTTTTCCAGAAATTGATAAATTATATGGCGTTCCGGCTCCAGCTAAATGGCATCCTGAAATAGATACTGGAATTCATACTATGATGACATTATCTATTGCATCAAAATTAACTTCTAATATAGAAATAAGATTTGCTGCTTTATGTCATGATTTAGGTAAAGGAATTACTCCTAAAAAATTATGGCCTAGACATCATGGACATGGTATTGCTGGAATACCTTTAATAAAAAAATTATGTAAAAGATTAAAAATACCAAATAATATTCGTGACTTAGCTGTTTTATCTGCTAAAGTACATGATATAATACATGATATTTATAATCAAAAAGCAGAAGATATACTTAATATATATAATATAATTGATGCATGGAGAAAACCTTATAGAGTTAAACAAATTGCATTAATTAGTGAATCTGATGCTAGAGGAAGATTTACATTAGATTCTATTTGTTATAAACAAGGAAAATATTTTATTGATATATATAAACATATATTTAAAATAAATAATAAGGATATAATTCAAACTGGTATCAAAGGATTCAATATTTCTAAAATAATAAATCAACGTAGATTAAAATTATTAAAATTATTTATCTTATCTAAAAAACTTAAATAAATTTTATATATAAAAATAAAACAATGAATAGACGATATATAGCAAACCATTTTAAAGAAAAATTACTTATAATATATAAAAAAAATTTAATAGTCATTAAACTAATAATAAATGATATGATGAAACCTATAATAATAAATTTAATATCTTCTATAGAAAATATTCGAAAATGTTTATACATTTCTAAAAAACTAGCGCCAAAAATTATTGGTATTGCTATGATAAAACAAAATTCTAATGATGCTAAACGACTTATTCCTAATAACAAACTAATTGATAAAGTTGAACCTGATCTAGATATACCAGGAAATAAAGATAAACATTGAAAAAATCCAATAATTAATATTTGATTATATGTTAAACAATTAATATTATTAATGCTAGGTGTCTTTGGTTTAAATATTTCAGATAAATATAGCATTATACTACCAAACATTAATCCGTAAATAACTGTAATAATATTCATGAAAGATTTAATTTTATTATAAAATAATAATCCAATAATAATTATTGGTAATATACATACTATTATATGTAATAATGTTAGTTTCTTTTTATAAAAAATACCATAAGTTAATGTATTATTAATAATTTTAATTATTTTAGACCAAAAAATAATACAAGCTGATGTTATAGATCCTAATTGAATTATTATTTCAAAAATTTTTATTTTTTCATTTTCAGTTATATTAAGTATATTATTAAATATAATCATATGTCCTGTAGATGATATAGGTAAAAATTCAGTTAATCCTTCAATAATACTTAATAAAATAATTGTAGAATATTGTAATATAATCATAATATAAATTTAATTTATAAAAATTATTTATTAAAATTTAATTTTAATTTATTATTAATAATAATATTGTGTGATATATAATTATTTTTTTGATAAAATTTTTTTATACCAACATATGCAATCATCGCTGCATTATCAGTACATAACTTAGTAGTATTATAAAAAATTTTAATTTTAGTTTTTTTAAATTTTTTTATTAAATATGATCTTAATTTTTTATTAGCACTTACTCCTCCTGAAATTACTAATTTTTTTATTTTATATTTTTCTAAGGCCCATAAACTTTTTATAAAAAGAGTATCTATAACAGCATCTTCAAAAGCACAAGCAATATCTGCTTTTGTTTGAAAATTTAAAAAATTATATTTATTAATAAAATTTTTGGTAAAAGTTTTTAATCCAGAAAAACTAAAATTTAAATTATTTTTATTTTTTATCATAGGTCTAGGAAAAATAAAACGTTTTGAAATACCAAATTTAGCTATTTTAGATAAATTTTTTCCTCCTGGAAAATTTAAACCTAACATTATTGCAATTTTATCTAAAGCCTCTCCAGCTGCATCATCAATATTATGTCCTAATATTTTATATTTTCCAAACTTATAAACATAAATTAATTGTGTATTACCTCCAGAAACTACTAAAACAATAAAAGGAAAATCTGGTTTTTTTTTTTCTAACATTATAGATAACAAATGTCCTTCAATATGATTAATAGGAATAACTGGTATTTTTAAAGAAAATCCTAATGTATGTGCCATAATTGCACCTATCATTAATGAATTAATTAATCCTGGACCTGCAGTATAAGCAATCATATTAATTTCATTTATTTTTTTTCTACTAAAAAATAATGTTTTTTTAATTAACGGAATAATTTTTTTTAAATGTTGTCTAGCAGCTAATTCAGGAACGATACCTTTATATTTTTTATGTATTTTTTGATTATAAACATTATTACATAATAATCCATGTATACTATCATAAATAGATATAGCAGTATCATCACATGATGTTTCTATCCCCATTACTAACATTTTTTCACCTATAATAAAATTTTTAATATAAATTATATTTAACTAAAAAAAATATATTTTATAGTATATATTATAAAATATGATATAATTTATTACTTATAATAGTAATTATATATAATAGAGAATTTTAAAAAATGCCAGTAATTAAAGTACGTGAAAATGAACCATTTGACTTAGTTTTAAGACGTTTTAAACGTGCTTGCGAAAAAGCAGGTATTTTATCAGAAGTTAGACGTCGAGAATTTTATGAAAAACCTACAACAGAAAGAAAAAGAACTAAAGCATCAGCAATTAAACGACATGCAAAAAAAATAGCAAGAGAAAATTTAAAAAAAATTCGTTTATATTAATAAATATATAACTAGAGTAAATAGATAATATACAAATATAAATAGTTATTTACTTATTTAAATAATATATCATATCCATGAAAACATATATTTCCCATACATATATAAATGATTTACTTAGTAAAAGTAATATTTTATCAATAATACAAAACAGGATACAATTAAAAAAAAGAGGTAAAAATTTTTTTGGTATTTGTCCATTTCATTTAGAAAAACATCCTTCATTTGTTGTTAGTGAAGAAAAACAATTATATCATTGTTTTGGCTGTGGAGTACATGGTAATATAATTGACTTTATAATGAATTATGATCATATTAATTTTATTGAAAGTGTTAAATTAATATCTAATTTTTTTGGTATTATAATTCCTTATAAAAATGACAAAAACAATTTACATAATATAAATAAAAAACAATATATATATAATTTAATGTTTGATATTAATAAATTATATAAAGATTCTTTAGTAAATTCTTCTTTAGGAAAAAAAGCTTATCAGTATTTATTAAATCGTGGTTTTAATAAAAAAATATTGGATGAGTTTTCTATTGGTTTTTCTAATAAAAATTTAATTTATTTCATATGTGATGATGAAAAAAAAAAAAATATTTGATTAAAGAATTAAAAATATTAATTTATAGTAAAACTACAAAAAACTATTTTGATATTTTCTATAATCGTATAATATTTCCAATTAAAAATATACAAGGTCAAATTATTGGTTTTGGTGGTCGAACCTTAGAAAATAAAGAACCAAAATATTTAAATTCCCCAGAGAATATTTTTTTTCATAAAAGAAATGAGTTATATGGTTTATATGAAATAAAAAAAAAATTTCATTTATTAGAAAAAATTTTAGTTGTAGAAGGATATACTGATGTTATTAGTTTATTTCAATTTAATATAAAATATGTAGTAGCAATTTTAGGTATATCCATCACAAATGAACATATAAAAAAGTTATTTCAAATTACTAATAAAATTATTTATTGTTATGATGGGGATAATGCTGGAAGAAAAGCTAATTGGCATTCATTAAAAATTAGCTTATCTCATATGGTACATGGTAAACAAATAAATTTCTTACTGCTTCCAGATGGAGAAGATCCGGATAGTTTAATAAAAAAAGAAGGAAAAATTTTGTTTGAAAAACATATTAATAATAGTTTATCATTTTCAGATTTTTTTTTTAAAGTTTTAATAAATAAAATAAATCTTAAAGATTGCGAAGGAAAAACTAAATTTATTAATATAGCATTATCATTAATACATAGTATACCAGATTATATTTTTCAAGTTAATTTAATAAAAAAAATAGGAGAAAAAATAGGTATTTTAAATTTTTTTGAAATATATCAGTTAACTATTAAAAAAAAAAATATAAAAAAATTATTCAATAATGATTATTTAAGTAACTTTAGAAAAACAACAGTACGAATGTTAATTAGTTTATTATTACAAAAACCTGAATTAATTAAAATTATACCAAAATTAAAATTATTTAAAACATCTAATATTAATGGTTTAAATTTTTTTGTAGAATTAATCAAGATTTGTAATAAAGAAAAAATCACAACAGTACAAATATTAGAACGATATAGAGGAACAAAATTTAAAAAACCTCTTGAAATATTAGCAGTATGGAACCATATGGTTCCAGAAGAAGAAATAGAAAATTTTTTTATACATTTAATTAATAAGTTAAAAATGAATCTTATAGAAGAAAGACAAGAATATTTAATTTTTTTAGATAGAAAAGAGGGATTAGATCTGAAAAAAAAAAAAGAATTATGGTCTTTAAATAAAAATTTGGTTAAAATTAAAAAAAATTTTTAAAATATATTAAATTTTATTTTTTATTAAATATTAGATATATATTATAATATAATTATGAATAAAATATTCGTTTTTTATTTGTTTTTGTAAAATAATAATCTTATAAAATATGATAGTAGAAGTATGGAATTTTTTATGGAGCATAACTCACAATTACAGTTTAAACTTCTTGTTATACGTGGTAAAGAACAAGGATATTTAACTTATTCAGAAGTTAATGATCATCTACCAGATGATATTATTGGTTCCGATCAAATTCAAGATATTATTCAAATGATAAATGATATGGGAATTCAAATAATGGAAGAAGCTCCTGATGAAGACGATTTAAATCAAAATGATAATATAAACAATGAAACAGAAGAAGAATCTTTAGTACAAGTGTTATCTACTAATATTGATTCAGAAATAGGTAGGACTACAGATCCAGTACGTATGTATATGCGTGAAATGGGTACGGTAGAACTATTAACAAGAAAAGGCGAAATTAATATTGCTAAAAGAATAGAAGAAGGTATTAATCAAGTACAGTGTTCTTTTGTTGAATATCCAAAAGCTATTATTTATTTATTAAAAAAATATGATCAAGTAGAATTAGGAAATATTCGTTTATCTGATTTGATTAACGGTTTTATTAATATAAATATTAATGAAGAAATTATGTTAAATAAAATTATTAATATTAAAAAAGAATTCTCTGAAGAAGAAAATGAATCAAGTGATAATGAAAATATTATAGATCCTAAATTAGCTAAAGAAAAATTTTCAGAATTAAGAAATCAATATCATATTACATCTTTTATAATAAAAGAAAAAGGTAGAAATCATAATCATTCTATAAATGAAATACAGAATCTTGCAGAAATATTTAAACAATTTCGTTTAGTGTCTAAAGAATTTGATTTTTTAGTTAATAATATTCGTTCTATAATGTCACGTATTCGTATACAAGAACGTTATATAACAAAATTATGTGTTGAAAAATGTAAAATATCTAAAAATAAAACTATTTTATTACTTGTTTCAAGTAAAACTAATATAAATAATTTTTGTAATCAATTAGAAAAATTAAAAATAAATAATAAATTATCATTATCAGAATTAAAAAATTTATTTGAAAAAATAGAAAATAGTTTTATACAATTAATTAAAATTGAAAAAGAAACTGGATTAACTATTAATCAAATAAAAAATATAAACAAAAAAATATCAATAGGTGAAGCTAAAGCTAAACGTGCTAAAAAAGAAATGGTTGAGGCTAATTTAAGATTAGTTATTTCTATTGCAAAAAAATATACAAATAGAGGATTACAGTTTCTTGATTTAATTCAAGAAGGTAATATTGGTTTAATGAAAGCAGTAGATAAATTTGAATATAGAAGAGGTTATAAATTTTCCACATATGCCACTTGGTGGATAAGACAAGCTATAACAAGATCTATTGCTGATCAAGCTAGAACTATACGTATTCCAGTTCATATGATTGAAACTATTAATAAATTAAATCGTATTTCTAGACAAATATTACAAGAAATTGGTAGAGAACCTACTCCTGAAGAATTATCAGATAGAATGATGATTCCAGAAGATAAAATTAGAAAAGTATTAAAAATAGCAAAAGAACCTATCTCTATGGAATCTCCTATAGGAGATGATGAAGATTCACATTTAGGTGATTTTATTGAAGACAGTTCTCTAGAATTACCTTTAGAATCAGCAACTTCAGAAAGTTTACGCTTAGCTACATATAATATATTGTCTAGTTTAACTCCAAGAGAAGCTAAAGTATTAAGAATGAGATTTGGTATTGATATGAATACTGACCATACATTAGAAGAAGTAGGAAAACAGTTTGATGTAACTCGAGAAAGAATACGTCAAATCGAAGCTAAAGCATTAAGAAAATTACGTCATCCAAGTCGTTCAGAAATACTTAAAAGTTTTTTAGATGATTAAATCATATTTAATTATTTTTTGATATAATCAAGTAACTATTGTGAATAATAAATTATTTGATTATATCTAAAATTTAGGTAAATAAATTATTATATTTTGTTATATTCTTCTTTACGTATCGTTAATATTTTACATCCATTATTATTAACTAAAATAGTATGTTCATATTGTGCAGATAAAGTTTTATCTTTTGTTTTTACTGTCCATCCATCATTTGACAAATAAACATGATGTTTACCAATATTTATCATAGGTTCAATAGTAAAAACCATACCTGGTTTTAATATAATTCCATAATCATAAGCATCATAATGTAAAATTTGTGGTTCTTCATGAAAATTTTTTCCAATACCATGACCACAATATTGTCTAACAACAGAAAAATTTTTAGATTCAACATATTGTTGAATAGTTTTTCCGATTAAACTTAAAGATATACCAGGTTTAATTATATTAATAGCTTTATATAAACTTTTTTTAGCTGTTAAACATAATAATTTTGATTTTTCAGATATATAATCACCAACTACAAACATTTTAGAAGTATCACCATAATAATTATTATTAAATATAGTAACATCTATATTTAGGATATCACCGTATTGTAAACATTCTTGTTTATTAGAAATACCATGACATACAACATCATTAACAGAAATACATACAGATTTTGGAAATCCTTTATATCCTAATGTGGCTGGTTTAGCTTTTTGAACATTTACAATATAATCATGACATATATTGTTTAATTTTTCTGTATTAATACCTGGTTTTATATATTTTTCAATCATTTCAAGAACTTCTGCTGCTAATTGACATGATTTATTTATTTTTTTTATTTCTTCATCATTTTTAATTAGAATAGTCATTAATATTTCAATATAATTATTAATTGTATAATAATTAATATTACATTATAAATAACTAATAAAATAATAATTTTACAAATAATTAATACAAAAATAATAGAGAGGAGTGTAATAATGGATATCTCCATAAATAAAATGTTTAATGTTGGTATACATTTTGGACATCAAGCACGTTATTGGAATCCAAAGATGAAAGAATTTATTTTTAATAAACGTAATAAAATCCATATTATTAATTTAGATAAAACTATTGCTATGTTTAATATTGCTTTAATAGAATTAAAAAAAATTAGTTCTCGTAAAGGAAAAATTTTATTTGTAGGTACAAAAAAATCAGCTTCAAATTTAATTAAAGAAACAGCTAATACTTGTAATCAATTTTTTGTTAATCATCGTTGGTTAGGAGGAATGTTAACAAATTGGAAAACTGTAAAACAATCTATTAAAAAATTAAAAGAATTAGAAATTGAAAGTAAAGATGGTACTTTTATTAAGTTAACAAAAAAAGAAGCATTAATTAGAACAAGAAAATTATTAAAATTAGAAAAAAGTTTAGGAGGTATAAAAAATATGGGAGGATTACCTGATGCATTATTTATAATAGATGCTAATTATGAAAAAATTGCGATTAAAGAAGCAAATAAATTAAATATTCCAATTTTTGCTATTGTTGATACTAATTCAAATCCTGAAGGTATTAATTTTATTATTCCTGGAAATGATGATGCTATACGTGCTATAAAATTATATTTATATTATATAAAAAAAGCTATTTTACAAAGTCAAATAATAAATAATAATATAACATTAGAAAACAAAATTGAAAATTATAAAATTTATTAAAAATAAAAGAGATATTTAATGATTAAAATTACTGCTAATCAGGTAAAAGAATTAAGAAATATTACTGGTATAGGTATCATGGAATGTAAAAGAGCATTAATAAAAACAAACGGAAATATAAAGTTAGCTATAAACTATATTCGTAAATTTTCAAAAGTACAATCTATAAAAAAATCAGTTCTTATAACAAAAGAAGGATTTATTATAGATTTTATACAAGATAATTATGGAATTTTATTAGAAATAAATTCTCAAACAGATTTTGTTGCTAAACATAGTTTAGTGCAAAACTTTGCTAAAGATATAATTAAATATTCTTTTGAAAAAAAAATTACGAATATAACTGATATAAAAAGTATTTTTGAAGAAAAAAGAATAAAATTAATTAATATTATGAAAGAAAATATTATTATTAATCGTTTAGGTGTAATTATAGGAAATTTTATAGGAAAATATTTACATCATAGCAAACGTATCGGTGTAATAGTACAATCTAATATAAATAATCCGTTAATAATAAAAAAAATAGCCATGCATATAGCTGTATTAAAACCACAATATATAAGTAAAAAAGATGTATCTAAAAAAATTATTCAAAATGAATATAAGTTACAAATGGAAATTGCAAAAAAATTTAAAAAACCTTCTAATATAATAGAAAAAATAGTAACAGGACGTATAAATAAATTTATAAATAATATAACTTTAATTAATCAACCATTTTTATTTGATAGCAATCAAACAGTATTACAATTTTTAAATAAAAATAATGTTTGTATTTCTAAATTTATACGTTTTGAATTAGGTGAAAAACTACTTTAAATTAATTGTTATATTTATATATTTTAAAATAAAAAATAAATAAAAAATTTTAATTATGTGTAATTAATATTATGAAGATAAAAAATAAATTAATTTATAAAAGAGTAATTATTAAGATCAGTGGTGAATTTTTACAGGATAGAAATGATTTAAGTATAACTATAAATATTAATCAATTAAATTATATAATTCAAGAAATTAAAAAAATATTACCTTTAGGAATACAAATTGGTATTGTAATAGGAGGAGGAAATTTATTTAGAGGTAAATCTATTGTTTTAAACAATAATCTTGATCGTATAATTGCTGATCAAATGGGAATTTTAGCAACTATAATAAATGGTTTAGCATTATATAATTCTATGAAACTTTACTTAAAAAATATTTATTTAATGTCTTCTATAAAAATAAATGGTATTTGTGATGAATATGATATAATGAAAGCTAGAAACTTAATTAAAGATAATATAATTATATTATCAGGCGGTATTGGTAATCCTTTATTTACAACTGATACAACTGTCTCTTTAAGAGGAATTGAGTTAGAAGCTGATGCTATATTAAAAGCAACAAAAGTTAATGGAGTATATTCTAAAGATCCACAAAAAAACTATGATGCAAAATTTTATAGTAAATTAACATATGATTATGTTTTAAAAAAAAAAATACAAGTAATGGATGATACTGCTTTTATTTTAGCTCGTGATTATGATATTCCAATCCATATATTTAATATTAATAGATCAGGATCATTATATCGTGTTCTTACGGGAGAAATAGAAGGTACGATAATATCATTATAATTAAATTTTTAAATTTATTTAAATTTAAATATATGGAACAACAATATGTATAATTATATATTACAGAATAATGAAAAAAATATGAAAAAGTGTTTAGATATTTTTCAGAATAAAATTAATACAATATATATTAGTAGAATTTCTCCACATTTACTTGATAAAATCAGTATTAAAATTTCTAATAAATTTATATTAATAAAATACATAGCTACTATAGTAGTAGAAAATTCAAATACTTTAAAAATTACTCCTTTTGATTTTTTAATGTTAAAAAAAATTGAAAAAGCTATATTATTAGCAAATTTAAATTTAAGTATTAAATTGATAACATCAAATAATATTTATGTTATAATACCTCCTCTTACAGAATCTAGACGAATTAATATGATTAAAATCATAAAAGAAGAAACTGAACAAAATCGTATTAATATACGTAATATTAGAAGAGATTCTAACAATAAAATTAAATTTTACTTAAAAGAAAAAAAAATAAGTGAAAATGAAGAAAAAAAATTATATAAATATATTCAAAAACAAACAATTTACTATATAAATTATATATCTGATATTTTAAAAAAAAAAGAAAAAGAATTATTAAGTTTTAAATAAAAATTTAATTTTATTAAATATTTTATTTTCAATATTATAATTGGATTGTATGAAATACTTAACTATATTAGGTTCAACAGGATATATAGGAAGAAATGTTTTATCAGTAGTATTAACAAATCCTGAATTATTTAAAATAAAAGTATTAGTTTCTCATAGTAATGTAGAGTTAATGACTAAACAATGTATTTTATTTAATCCTGACTATGCAGCTATGTTAAAACAAAATGCAGCTGAAAAATTAAAAAGTAATTTATCTAATACTGAAATAAAAACACAAATTTTATTTGGTGAACAAAAAATAGAACAATTAGCATCTTTAGATGATGTAGATCAAGTTATTGCTGCTATAAATGGAACAGCTGGATTTTTATCTGTACTATCTGCTATTAGAGCAGGAAAAAATGTATTATTAGCAAATACAGAATTAATTGTAATTTCTGGTAATATTTTAATGTATGAAGCTAAAAAATTTCAAGCTAAAATTTTTCCTTTAAATAAAAATCATAGTTCTATTTTTCAAATGATGCCTACAAATATTCAAAAACAATTAGGATTTTGTGATTTTAATCAAAATAATATTAAAAAAATTATTCTTACTCATTCTGGTGGTCCTTTTCTACATACTCCTAAAAAAAAATTTAAATATATTAATATGAAAGATGTATGTAAATATACACATGGTAATATGAAAAAAAAATCAATAATTAATTCAGCTACTATGATGAATTTAGGATTAGAATATATAGCTAGTAAATATTTATTTAATGCAAAAAAAAATCAAATAGAAATTGTTATTCATCCTGAATCAAAAATTAATGCTATGGTGAAATTTAAAGATAGTAGTATTTCAACACAATTAAGTATTTCTGATATACGTGTTACTATTGCTAGTATGATAAATTGGCCTATTAAAATAGATTCCGGAGTTAAACAAATTAATTTACAAGAATTGAAATTTTTAACATTTTTAAAACCAGATTATATAAAATATTCTTGTTTAAAATTAGCGATTGAAGTTTGTTATACAAAAAATATTTCTTCATCAATAATATTACATGCAGCAAATGAAATAGCTATAAAATCTTTTATTAAGGAAGAAATATCATTTAATGATATTTCTTCCTTAAATCATACTATAATTAATACATTATCTTTTAATAATCCAAAATCTATTCATGATATATTATGGATAGATAATTATGTACGTAAATATACTAAATATATATTAAAAAACAAATTTAGAAATACATTAACTAATGTATATTAATATTATTAATAAAATTAAAATGATAATTAATAAAATAAATTTAAAATTAAAAAATACATCTTATCCAAATCATGTAGCTATTATTATGGATGGTAATAGAAGATGGGCAAAAAAAAAAAAAATGTGGAAATTTTCAGGTCATAAAGAAGGGGTAAATACTGTAAAAAAAATTATTAATTCTGCATTATATTATAGATTAAAAGTATTAACATTATACGCTTTTAGTAGTGAAAATTGGAAACGATCTGTTAATGAAATTACATTTTTAATGAATTTATTTACTAAAGTTTTAAATAATGAAACAATAAATTTTAAAAAAAAAAATATTTGTTTAAAAATTATTGGTAATATTAGTAAATTTAATATTAATTTACAAAAATCTATTATTAAAGCTGAAAATTTTACTAAAAATAATAATGGATTAATTTTAAATATAGCTGTTAATTATGGAGGACGTTGGGATATTATTTCGGGAATAAAAAAAATTGCTGTAAAAATTAAAAAAGGTTTATTAAATCCTAAAACAATTAATGAATATAATTTTTCTAAATATTTATGTTTAAATAATATAATTCCTGTAGATTTAGTAATAAGAACTGGAGGAGAATTACGTATTAGCAATTTTTTAATTTGGCAAATTGCTTATTCAGAACTTTATTTTACTAATATATTATGGCCGGACTTTAATAAACAAAATTTTAAAGATGCTTTAGAAGAATTTTCTAAAAGAAAACGTCGATTTGGTGGTAATAATTAATAATCAAATTATTATAAAATAATATTTTACAAAAATTTTTAAATTTTAATTATTATATATAAATGTTTTTTTATATTAATCAGAAATAAAAAATAAAATTTTTTATATATAATTAATAATAATTATAAAAATTATAATTTTAATTAACTATTTATATTTTTAATGTTTAGAGGAGTTAATATGTTGTTTAATGTTATTTGGGATATAATAATATTTATTATAACTTTAAGTACATTAATAATGGTGCATGAATTTGGACATTTTTATGTTGCACGTTATTTTAATATATATATTGAATGTTTTTCTATTGGATTTGGAAAAAAAATATTACAATATCGTGATAAATATGGAACTAGTTTTGTAATTAGATTAATACCTTTAGGTGGTTATATCAAAATGCCTGATAATCATCATATTACAACTAACCAAATTAAATATATAAATAAATATAAGTTATTATATTTTAATAATTTAGCTTTTTTTAAAAAATGTTTAATTATACTTTCTGGTCCTATATTTAATTTATTATTTTCAGTAATGATCTATTGGAGTGTTTTTTTTACAGGATTTCCTATTCATAAACCTATTATTAATGAAATTTATTATTCTTCATTAGCAGATATTTCTGGATTAACTCCGAATACAATAATTAAAAAAGTTAATGGAATTAAAACTTCTGATTGGGATACTGTTAATACAGTATTAATTCAAAATATACATAAAAATTTTATTGATTTAGAAGTCAGTAATCTAAATTCAAATATTTTATCTAAAAAAAAAATAATTCTTACAAAAGATTTCATTAAACTTAATAAAAATTATTTGATAACAAGTTTAGGTATTTTGCCAAGAGGATTTAAAATAACGCCTATTATTACTCAGATAATTACTCAATCACCTGCAGAAAAAGTAAAATTTAATGTAGGAGATAAAATTATAAAAATACAAGGAAAAAATTTTACAAATTGGTATGATTTTCAAAAAATTATTTCTAGTAATATAAATAAATCTATTTTAATTACTGTAAAAAGAGATAAAAAAAATGTAAATATTATTTTAAATCCTAATAAAGAATATTTATATAATAAAAAAAATGGATTTATAGGATTAATTCCACAAGTATTACATTATAGAAATAGTAATGAATTTACAACATATAGGTATAATATTTATCAATCTTTTATTAAAGCAATTGGTAAAACTTATATATTAATTAAATTAATGCTAATTATTATTATTAATTTATTTCATGGAAATATAAGTTTTCATAGTATTAATGGTCCTGTTTCTATAGCACATAATGCTGGAATATTATCTCGTGATCATTTTGTATATTATTTTATGTTTTTAGCTTTAATTAGTATTAATCTTGGTATTATAAACTTATTACCTATACCAGTATTAGATGGTGGTCAAATATCTTTTTTATTATATACTAAAATTACAGGACATAAAGTATCAAAAAAAACACAAGAATTAATATATAATATTAGTTTAATATTTTTATTCTTAATAATGGGGATTGCATTGATCAATGATTTTTCACAATTATAAACATGAATATTTATTTTATATAAAAAAAATTAAATATTTTATTTTATGTATAATAATTATTAGTAATAATATTTATTGTACAACTATAGATTTTAATCGAAACGATATTTTTTGTATAAATAAAATCACAATTTTTGGATTAAATAATTTTAATAAAAATAATATAATGCAAAATTTACCTATAAAAAAAGGAGATTATATTAAAAATGAAGATTTAACTAAATTAATTCATATTTTATTTGATATTGGTATATTTGAAAATATAAATGTTTTTAGAGATAAAAATCATATAGTAATTAAATTTTTAGAAAAACCTACTATTTCTGACATTTTTTTTAGCGGTAATAAATTACTTAAAAATGATGTATTAGTAAATATTATTAATAATATTGGAATAACCAAAGGTATCATAATTGATTATCCAGCATTATTTTTTGTCAAAAAACAAATAGAACATATTTATTTAGATAATGGAATGTTTAATTCTAAAGTTAAAATTAAAATTATTAGAAACTCACAATATAATAATGTTGTTATTAAATTTATAATTTATGAAGGAACAATTACAAAAATAAAACAAATAAATATTTTAGGAAATGATTATTATTCAAAAGAATATTTATTCTATTATTTAAAATGGATTTCTAGAAGATCTTTTATAGACTTTTTTTTAAAAAATAATTATCATACACAATATGTTCATAATTTTATAGAAAATTTAACAAATTTTTATTTAAATCAAGGATTTGCTCTTTTTAAAATAGAATCTATTTCTCATAATTTTTCAAAAAATAAAAAAAACATATATATTACTTTAAAAATTAATGAAAATAAAAAATATATATTCGAAAATATTATATATTTTATTAATAAAAAAGAATTTTTAGATAAAATACAAAATTCAATAAAAATTAAATCAGGAGATTTATATAATAATAATAAAATTATACAAATTAAAAATAAAATAATAAATATTTTAGGAAAATATGGATATTTATATCCTAAAATTAAAATTTTTAATAAATTTAATATAAATAATCATTCTGTTCAAATAACATTTAACATTTATACAGGTAAAAAATATTTTATAAGAAAAATAGAATATTTAGGGAACTATTTAACTAAAGATAAGATCTTGCGTAATGAAACCATACAAATGGAAAATACTTGGTTTAATAGTGATTTAATAAAAAAAACTAAAAAACGTTTAAATTTATTAGGATATTTTAATAATATAGAAATTTTTTTAAAAAAAAATAATGATTTAAATAATACAATAGATTTAATTTTTAAAGTTAATGAACGTGATAGTGGTATTTTTAATATTCATTTTGGTTATAGTACTCATCATAATTTTTCATTACTTTCAGATGTAGGAGAAGATAATTTTCTTGGTACAGGTAATGATATAAATATTAAAGTTAATATAGATTCATTACAAACTTATTTAGAATTTTCTTTAATGAATTCTTATTTTTTAAATAATAATGTTAGTTTAGGTACAAAATTATTTTTTCATAATCTTAAAATAAAAAATTCTAATCTTATAAATAGAAGTAGAGGTATTTCAGGTATATTAACTTATCCACTTAGTAAAAATTTACAAATACAAAATAATCTTGAATATAATATTAATAATTTTTTAAATGTCAAACCTCAAATATCTGTTTGGAATTATTTAAAAAAAATAGGTTATAAATTTAACTTAAATAATTCGAATAAATATATTATAAATAATTTAAATTTAAATAATTCATTAATTTTAAATACTTTAAATGATAAATTTTTGCCTAGTAAGGGTTACTTGAGCATATTAAATATAATGTTTAATATTCCGATATCTAAAAGTTATTTTTACAAAATAAATTTTTATAATTCTACATATATTCCTTTATATTTCTTAATAAAAAATAATAAATTTAATCCTTTTTCAAAATTGATTTTTTTATTTAAAAATAATATTGGATATGGTAATGGTTTTACAAATGGCAATTTTCCTTTCAATAAAAATTTTTTTTTAGGTGGACAAGAAACATTACGTGGTTTTAAAATAAATCATATAGGTCCAAAAGCAATATATTATAATTCATCAAAACATTTTTGTAAAAATAAACATATAATTTGTAAAACTCATGATTATATTGGAGGTAATTTAATAGCTAATTTTAGTACTGAAATTATTTTTCCTCTTCCTTTTATAAAACAATCATATAAAAAAAATATACGTACTTCTATTTTTTTAGATATTGGAAATATTTGGGATACTTTTCTTAAAGATAATTATTTAATAAAATTATATAACTTTTCTAAAGTAAATATATTAACTAATATGAGATCTTCTATTGGTATTGCTTTTAAATGGAATTCTCCTTTTGGAGTAATGATTTTTTCTTATGCATATCCTCTAATGAAATATGATCAGGATCAAATTGAACAATTTCAATTTAATATAGGTAAAATATAAAAATAGTTTATTTATAATAAATAATTTAAATAAAATTTATATAAATATAAAATTTTTTTAAAAAATTTTTATTATAATATATTATAATAATATATAATATATAAATAAAAAAATTATAAAAAAATAAATATAGTTAACAAAATAATATTTTTATAAAATTTTAAATTTTACTTTTATAAAAAATATTAAAAATATAATTAATAAAATTTATTTAGGTGTAAATTTTAAAGATAAAAAAATTTTTTTTAAGTAATTATTTAATGCTAAATAAAAAATTTTAGCATTAAATATATATTCATATGAAATTATACGTTAATATTTTTAATAAAAAATCTTATATATAAAATGAACAAAAATAACTTTATTCATTTACATGTTCATAGTGATTATTCAATGAAAGATGGATTAGCAAAAATTGAACATTTAGTTGAGAGAACAGTTGAATTTAATATGCCTGCATTAGCTATTACAGATATTACTAATATATTTGGATTAATAAAATTTTATAAAAAATCTTATAATTCAGGAATTAAAGCA
The DNA here is from genome assembly GCF_012563325.1 of Enterobacteriaceae endosymbiont of Plateumaris braccata. Classification (NCBI taxonomy): domain Bacteria; kingdom Pseudomonadati; phylum Pseudomonadota; class Gammaproteobacteria; order Enterobacterales; family Enterobacteriaceae; species Enterobacteriaceae endosymbiont of Plateumaris braccata. Next base: position 267,534 of record NZ_CP046232.1, on the reverse strand, counting down.
ATCATTGGATGTGAATTTATAATAAAAAATTGTATTAATTCATATAATTATTTTACTCAAATAACAATTTTAGCTAAAAATAATATTGGTTATCATAATTTAAAATTGCTTATATCTGATGCTTATAAAGATGGTTATAATAATGTGATTGGACCTTTTATAACTTATAAAATGTTAGTAAAATATAACAATGGTCTAATTATATTATCAGGAGGTGTTAAAGGTGATGTTGGAAAAAATATTTTAAATAAAAATATTTTTTTAGTCAAAAAAATTATTAATTTTTACAAAAAATATTTTACAAATAACTTTTATTTAGAATTAACTCGTACTAATCGCATTGATGAAGAAAAATATATATATTTAATTTTAAATATAGCTAATGATTTTAATTTACCTGTGGTTGCAACAAATGATGTGTGTTTTTTAGATAAAAAGGATTTTTTTGCTCATGAAATTCGTGTATCTATTAATAAAGGATATACTTTAAATCAATTTAAAAAAGAATCTAATTATAGTTCAGAACAATTTTTTCGAAGTTCTAAAGAAATGAATGATTTATTTTATGATATTCCTGAATCATTAGAAAATAGTATAGAAATAGCAAAAAGATGTAATGTATTTTTAACATTAGGTAAACATTTCTTACCTAAATTTAGTAAATGTGTAAATAATAAAGATTATCTTATAGAAAAAGCAAAAATTGGATTAAAAAATCGTTTAAAAAATTTATTTCCTAATAATAAAATAAGAAATTCTAAAAAAAATATATATGAACAAAGATTATTAAAAGAATTAGATGTTATTAATCAAATGGGTTTCCCTAGTTATTTTCTTATAGTTATGGAATTCGTTCAATGGTCTAAAGATAATAATATACCTATTGGACCTGCTAGAGGTTCTGGTGCTGGATCATTAGTTGCTTATTGTTTAAATATTACTAATATTGATCCAATTAAATTTGATTTAATTTTTGAAAGATTTCTTAATCCTGAAAGAATATCTTTACCGGATTTTGATATTGATTTTTGTATGGAAAAAAGAGATTTAGTTATTGAACATGTAAAGAGTATATATGGTTATGAAAAAGTATCTCAAATTATAACATTTGGTACTATGACAGCAAAAGCAGTAATTAGAGATGTTGGAAGAGTATTAGGATATCCTTATGATTTTGTTAATCGCATTTCAAAATTAATTCCTTTAGATATTGGAATAAGTCTAAAAAAAGCTTTTATTATAAATAAAAAATTATCTAATTTATATAAATTGGATAATAATGTAAAAGATTTAGTAAATACTAGTTTAAAACTAGAAGGTACAATACGTAATATTGGTAAACATGCAGGTGGTGTTGTTATAGCACCATCTCAAATAATAAAATTCACTCCTATATATTGTGATAGTAAAGGTGATAATATAGTTACTCAATTTGATAAAGATGATATAGAAGATATTGGATTAGTAAAATTTGATTTTTTAGGATTAAGAACATTAACTGTAATTAATCATGCGCTAAAAATAATTAATAAGCAAAACATAAAGGAAAATAAAATACCAGTTGATATTAATTCTATTAATTTAGATGATAAAAAAATTTACTCTTTTTTAAAAAAAGCTAATACAACTGCAATATTTCAATTAGAATCTAAAGGTATAAAAGATTTAATAAAAAAATTAAAACCAGATAATTTTGAAGATATTATTGCTTTATTAGCTCTTTTTCGTCCTGGTCCATTACAATCTGGTATGGTTGAAAATTTTATTAATAGAAAACATGGGAAAGAAATTATTTCTTATCCAAATATTAAATGGCAACATAAAAAATTAAAATCAGTATTAAAATCTACATACGGTATTATTTTATATCAAGAACAAGTTATGAAAATAGCACAGATACTTGCTGGATATAGTTTAGGTAAAGCTGATGTTTTACGTAGAGTAATTAGTAAAAAACAACATAAAGAAATGTTAAAACAAAGAACTTATTTTTTAAAAGGATCAAAAAAACTTAATATTGATACTAATTTGTCAATGAAAATTTTTGATTTTTTAGAAAATTTTGCTGCTTATGGTTTTAATAAATCTCATTCTGTAGGTTATGCATTAATATCATACCAAACACTTTGGTTAAAAGTATATTATCCAGCAGAATTTATGGCAGCTGTATTAACATCGGAGATGGATAATACAAAAAAAATTATTAATTTAGTAAATGAATGTTGTAACATTAAAATAAATTTATTACCACCTAATATTAATACTAGTATTTATGAATTTCATGTAAATAAAAAAGATAGTATTATATATGGTTTTGGAGCAATAAAAGGAATAGGAAAACATCAAGCTAAACATATTTTAAATACTAGAAAAAAATATGGACCTTATAAATCAATAGTAAATTTATGTATAAATACAAATTTTAAAAAAATAAATAAAGGTGTTATAGAAAAGTTAATAACTTCAGGTGCAATGGATTGTTTTGAATATAATAGAGGCATTTTATTTAATAAATTAAATGAAACTATACGAACAGCACAACAATATTTAAAAATAAAAAGAACAGGTCAAATAGATATGTTTAAATTAATAAATAAAAATCAAAATATTTTAAATGATTTAAATTTAATTTGGTCAAATAAAGAAAAATTTTTAAAAGAAAAAAATACTTTAGGTTTTTATTTATCTGGTCATCCTTTTATTGAATATTCTAAAGAAATAAAAATTTTTTATAAAATTAATAATATAAAAAATATAAAATTATTTTTTAAAAAAAATAATTTAAATTTTAAAATAGCAGGAGTTATTAGTAATATACATTATATTTATAATATGAAAAAAAATAAAATAATAGCTTTTGACATTGATGATCATACAGAAATAATAGAAGTTAATTTAACATTAGATATCTTTAATAAATTTTCTTCTTTAATAACATTAGAAAATATTCTTATTATAAGAGGATTTTTATTTTTTGATCATTTTACAAAAAAAATTAAGTTTCAAGGAAATAATATAATAGATATTGAAACTTTTCATAAAAAAAATATATATAGTATAATAATAATTATTCAAGAAAAAGAAATATTTTCTAATAAAAAATTTTTTAAAATTTTAAAAAATTTTTTATTAGAAAATATTAATATTAAAGGAGTACCTATATTTTTTTATTATAAGGATAATATTATAAAAATATATCATCAAACATATAAAATATTAATCGATGAAATTTTATTAAAAAAATTAAAATATATTTTAGAAAAAAACAAATTAAAATTAAAATTTAATTTTAATAAATAAAACAAATAATTTAATAAAATTAAATATAATTTTTTATTAAATTAAAATTTATAATAAAATTATTACACAATATATATATGATTTTTAAAAAAAAGACACAATTTATTTTACATAAATTTCAAAAAATATTAGTAGCATATAGTGGAGGATTAGATTCTACAGTTTTATTATATAATTTAGTAAAATTACGTAAAATATATCCTTATATAAAATTAAGAGCTATTCATGTTAATCATAATCTAAATTTTTATTCAAATCAATGGTCTAAAATGTGTTTTTTACAATGTCAAAAATGGAATATACCATTTATATGCAAAAATATAATTTTAAATAAAAAACAAGGTAATATTGAAGAAAAAGCACGTTTAGAACGATATAAAATATTTAATGATTTTATTGAAAACAACGAAATTATAGTAACAGCTCATCATTTAGATGATCATTATGAAACTATTTTATTATTCTTGAAAAGAGGAAGTGGCTTAAAGGGATTATCAGGTATATCACAAATAAATATCATAAATAAGTTAAGATTATTTCGTCCTTTATTAGATATAAGTCGTAAAGAATTATTACATTATGCTATAAATAATAATTTACATTGGGTAGAAGACCAGAGTAATTTAAATAATAAATATGACAGAAATTTTTTACGTAACGTAATTTTACCCCAAATACATAATAGATGGCCTTTTTTTAAAAAATCTGTATTAAAAACTTCATCTATTTGTCGTGAACAAGAAGAATTAATAACAGAATTATTAAATTCTGTTATGAAAAGATTAATACAATCTAATAATAGTTTATTTTTTATTCCATTATATAAATTTAGCATTGTAAAAAGAAATTCTATAATCAGAAAATGGATAGAATTTAATCAATGTCAAATGCCTTCTAAAAAAATATTATCTATAATATGGAAAAATATTGTTTGTTCAAAATCAGATTATAAATCTTATTTAAAAATAGGTATTTATCAAATTAGAAAATATAATTTTCATTTATTTTGTATAAAAAATTTTTTCACATTAAAAAACAAAGTTTATTATTGGAGTAATATATCATTACCATTTATATTACCTAATAATTTAGGAAAATTATTTATTTTAAATAAATATAAAAAAAATACTCTACAAATAAGAAAACCTAAAAACAAAGAAAAAGTATATATAAAATTTTTTGTTACTGGTGAATATTTTTTTTTAAATAATATGAAAAAAAAAACTAAAATACATGATATATGGAAAAAATTAAATATTCCTATATGGGAAAGATATAATATTCCATTATTGTTTTATAACAATTTATTTATTGCTGAATTAAAAAATAATATAGTAACTTTAGAAGGAAACGATAATAAAGAAAAAATTTTTATTTTTTGGAATAAAAAAAATATTAATTAAATTTTTCTTTATTTGAAATAAAATCAACTATATTATTAACAGATATTATTTTTTGTTCTCCTGTTTGTCGAAACTTATATTCAACATTATTATTTATAATATTATTATTACTGATAATAATCATATGTGGTATACCTATAAGATCTATATCTGCAAACATAACTCCAGGACTTTCTTTTCTATCATCTAAAATTACTTCTATTCCAATAGAAGTAATTTTCTGATAAATATCAAAAGATATTTTTTTAATTAAATTATATTTATACATATTAATCGGTATTATTGCGACTTTAAAAGGTGCAAGTAATGAAGAAGGCCAAAAAATTCCATTTATATCATGATTTTGTTCTATAATTGAAGCAATTATACGAGAAACTCCAATACCATAACATCCCATATATAAAGGAACTTTATTCCCTTTTTCATTTTGTATAAAAGTATTCATTAATTTAGAATATTTTGTACCTAATTGAAAAATATGAGCTATTTCAATACTCTTTTTAATTATTATTGAATTTTTTTTATCAAAAATAAACTTTTTATTATATGTTTTACGAATATCTTGAATATTTTCTGGTAAAGGTAAATCTCTTTTCCAATTAATATTTATATAATATTTATTATTAATATTTGATCCTATTATAAAATTAATCATAGAAACTACAGAATAATCAGCAATTATAGGTATATTTAAATTTATAGGACCTAAAGAATATTTATTGATTTTAAAATGATGACTAATTTCTTTTTGAGATAATATATACAATGGTTTAAATATATTTTTATTTAGTTTTTCTATTTTAGAAATACTTATTTCATAATCACTTCTAATTAATAATGCTACTAAAGGAAATTTTTTTTCTGTATTTTTAATTATAATAATTTTAATAATATTATTTATTGTTGAATGTAATTTTTTAGCAATATATTCAAAATTTACTGATTTATCAATTTTTATTAATTGTTTAATTAAAAATTTTGTATTAATATTTAATTTTATTTTAGGAATAAAAAATTTTACTGATTCAATATTATATGCATGTCCATACTTTGATAACGCAATAGAATCTTCTCCATTATTAGATAAAATATGAAATTCATGAGAAATTTTTCCACCTATAAAACTATTATCACCTTTTACAATATAATATTTTAATTTAATTAAATCAAAAATTTTTTTATATGTATTTAATACAATATTATATGTTTTTTTTAAAGATTTTTCATCAATATGAAAAGAGTATCCATCTTTCATTAAAAACTCTTTAGAACGTACTACACCTAAACGAGATCTAATTTCATCACGAAATTTTACTTGTATTTGATATAAATTTAAAGGTAAATTTTTATATGATTTTATTTCATTATTAATTAAATAAGTAATTACTTCTTCATGAGTAGGACCTAAAAAAAAATTTTTTTTATTACGATCTGAAATTTTAAATAACTCATTTCCATAATCATTAATACGTCCACTTGTTTTCCATATATTACTAGGTTGTATTATAGGCATTAAAATTTCAATAAAATTTATATTATTCATTTCATGACGTATTATTTTTTTAAAATTTTTAATAATTTTTAAACCTGTAGGTAACCAAGTATATATACCTGAAGATAATTTTTTAATCATACCAGCTTTTGTCATTAAATAATAACTATCTATTTTATTATTTGTTATTATATTTTTAGATGTAAAAAATAAATATTTACTAGCTAACATTCATTTAATCCTATTAATAATAAATTAAATAATACATTTTTGTAAGTGATAAATAATTTTTATTCATTTATGTTAACAAACAAAATAATGTAACCAATTAGAAAATAATAAACTACCATGACTTCTCCAATTAACTTTAGGAGTTAATGTGATATCATCATTAGGAAAATAATTAAATGGAATTGGAGGATTTAAATTAATACTGGAGTCATATTTATATTCTTCAGCTATAGTTTCAGCATCATATTCTGGATGGCCAGTTATAAATGTATATTGTTTATTATTACTAGTTAATAAATAAACTCCAGCTTTTTTAGAATCGGATAAAATATTTAAATCTGTATAGTTTTTTATTATATCTATAGAAAAATTAGCATATCTAGAATGTGGAACAAAAAAATAGTCATCAAATCCTTTTGTTAAAAGATTATTTTTAAATAAAATCTTATGTTTAAATATTCCTGATAATTTAAATTTATTAATTTTTTTAGGAATATCATATAATATATTTAATATCGCTTGTACTGACCAACATATAGATAAAATAGAATGTACGTGATTTTTTGCCCATGTTATTATTTTTATAAATTTTTTCCAATATCTAATTTGAGAAAAATCAATTAATCCTAAAGGAGCACCAGTAATAATTAATCCATCAAAATATTCATTTTTGATTTCTTCTAGAGTAAAATAAAATTTTTTTGTATGTTTTATAGAAGATATATTATTAGATTGACAATCATTTATACATAATAAAGATAAATTGATTAATAAAGGAGAATTTGACAATAATCTAATAAGTTGATTTTCTGTATTTATTTTTTTAAACATAAGATTTAAAATAATAATTTTTTTTGAACAAAATATTTTTTTATAATTTTTAGGCTTAGTCAATAAAACTATATTTTCTTTTTTTAAAAAATCAATAGCAGGTAATTTTTCTGGTACTATTACTGGCATATTTCTTCCTTTTTATATATATTTTAATATATTTACATATAAAAAGCTAAATATTTATGTTAAATAAATAACAAAATATATTTTTATATATAATTTATATTAAAATATAAATTTTTAATAATTAAATTATTTATTAATAATAAGAAAATTTATTAATATTATGTTTTGTAATATCTAAAATTCCTTTTAATTCGGTAAAATTACTTAATAATTCTTTTTCTATCCAATATTTAAAAGTATTATTAATCATAGAACATCCTTTACAACCTCCATAAAACTCTAACATTAATAAATAATCTGGAGTAATTTTTTTTAATATTACATAACCACCATGATTTAATAATTTAGGATTAATTTTTTCTTTTAAAAAAAAATTAATTTTTTCTTTTAAAAAAATTAGATTTTTATTATTTTTATTAATATTGTTTTGTGTTATTGTAAATAATAATTTTTTACTTAAATTATCATTAATTAAATCTAATTTTAATTTTTGTAATAATTTAAAATTATTTTTTTCAATAAATATAGAAAAATTTTTTAATTTAATTTCAAAATCAGTATCTTTTATTTTTTTTGTATCGCAAAAATAAACATTTCCTGTAAAAGAATTGTTTTCATTTTTTAGAATTCTAATTCTAATTTGTTTATTTTTTTTAGAAGATAATAAATAATAAAGATATTTTTCTGCTGTACTAGTAATTTTTAACATAAAAATTAATTAAATTTATTATTGATAAAAGATATTTTATAATATCTTTGAAAAAAAATCACAATATATTATATATAAATAACTTTTTATAAAAAAATAAAATATTTTATATTTAATAAAATTTAAATACATGTTTAAGGTATTATTTAATTTATATATTAATTTAATGAGAAATACATATGCGTCCTATGCTTAATATTGCTATACGTATAATTCGAGAAATTGGTAATATTATTATAAAAAATTATGAGATACAAACAACTAATATTTTAAATAAAAAAATAAATATTGATATTTTTATAGAAAAAATAAATAAAAGTATAAAAAATATTATTTTACAGAAATTTTCTGATATATATTCAAAAAAAATTATTATTTTTAATAAAAAAGGAATTTTTATTATTCAATATAAAAAAACTAAATGGATCATAAATCCTTTAGATGGAATTATAAATTTTATAAATAAATTACCTCATTTTGCTACTTCTATTGCTATTTGTATAAAAGGTAAAACTGAAATATCATTAATTTATGATCCATTAAAAAATGATTTATTTACAGCTATTCGAGGTCAAGATGCTCAATTAAATGGTTATAGATTACGTATTAATCATTATTTAAATAGTAAAATGTTACTTGCTTTAAATAAAAATTTTATTTCTGAGAATAATATAAATATTAATTTAATTAAATTATTTATAAATAATTTAATATCTTTTCGTATTAGTGGTTCTTTATCTTTAGATTTAGCATATTTAGCTGCTAATAGAATTAATTGTTATATAAGTAATAATATTACTAATTTTGATAAATTTATTGCTGGAGAACTTATTATAAAAGAATCAGGAGGATTAATAACAGATTTTTTAGGAAATTGTAATTATAAATATTCAAAAAATATATTAGCTGGAAATTCCACTATAATAAAATTTATTATTTCTGAAATGAAAAAATATTAATTTTAAATTTATATTTTTTATATTTAAAATAATATATTTATTTTTATAAAAAATTATTAATTTTTTATAAAAATTTATATGTAAACAGAAAACTTATTAGTTCATATTAAATTTAATTTAATAAAGTAAAAATTATGTTTAAAACACAAATAGAAAATAAATTAAAAACCATATTTAATCCTATATATTTAGAAATTAATTACGTGAATAATAATTCAAATAATATATTTAATAATATTAAAAGTAATTTTAAAATTATTATAGTAAGTGATAATTTTAATGGACAACGATTTATTACTCGTCATAGATCTGTATATAATATATTAAATAAAGAATTAAATAATATCCATGCACTATCATTATATACTTACACTAATAAAGAATGGAAAAAATTAAAATATACAATACCTATTATTTCAAATAATTAAAATAATAATAAATAAAGAATTCATTTAAAAAATAAATCTATTATAAATTATTAAATGTAATATGTATATAAGGTTATAACATTATGTATGATTTAGAATTACAAAATATCAATCATAAAATGATTCTTAAACTTAATAGTACAAACATAGAAAATATTATTCAAAAAGAATTAAAAATTTTATCAAAAAATAAAATAATTAAAGGATTTCGTAAAGGGAAAGCTCCTTTGAATCTTATTAATAATCTTTATAAAAAATCAGTACAGTTAAATGTATTAAATAATTTAATGAAAAAAAAATTTTTAAAAGAAATTCAATTGAAAAAAATAAATATAATAGGATTACCTAAATATAATTATAATAAATATGAAATAAATAAGGATTTTATTTTTACTGTAACATTTCAAATTTATCCTGAATTTAATTTATTAAAATTAAATAATATAAAAATAAATATACCAACAGTAAAAATTGATAATAATGATATTAATAATTATATTTATAAAATTTATAATAAAAAAATTATATGGATAGATAAAAAAAATCAAACAGCTGATTTATCAGACAGAGTAATTATTGATATATTTATATATATGAATAATTATAAAAATAAAATATTTACTAATGTCAAATTATTTTTATCTGATAAATGGACATTAATACCTAATTTAGAACCAAATATTATTGGTAAAAAAAGTGGAGATAAATTTAATATTAAAGTATTAATTTCTAATAATTATCCTAATAAACAATTAATTGGAACAGAACAACATTTTTTTATTTTAATTAAAAAAGTAGAAACTCAAAAAATTTTCTTTACAAATAAAAAAAATATATTTAATTCTAATTTTATTACTAATTTTACTTTTACAGATTTATATAAAATAGTTAAAAAACAACTACAATTTAAAACAAATAAAATGATTCGCTATATTATTAAATATAAAGTAATAACTATTTTAGTTAATTTACATAAAGAGATTAAATTACCATTATTATTAGTAAATTCAGAATTTAATTCTATTAATAAAATATATAAAAAAAATAAAAATAAATTTAATAAATTAAATTTAAATACTTTATATAATAAAGCTAAAAAATATACTTTAATAAAAATTTTAATAAATAAAATTATTACTGATTTTAAAATTCAATTTAACAAAAATTTAATAATAGATTTTATTTATGAAGAATTATCTTCTTATACATGTTATTACGATAATCTTCAATTACAAAAAATAATAAAATATTATTTAATAAATAAAAATTTAAAACAAAAATTATATAATTCAATATTAGAATATCAAGCAATTCAAGTAATTTTAAAAACAATGTTAGTAAATAAAATTCAATATAGTTATAAAGATATAAAACATGAATATTTAAATATAAGTTTAAAATAAAATTTAATTATTTATGTATATAATTATACAACTATTATATGAAATATATATAATTATCTTATATAAAAAATAAATATATACATAAATAAAGGATAAATAATGTTATATACAAATAATAACAAAATTTTTGTTAAAAATAAATTAAATATGATTCCAATGGTTATTGAACAAACTCCTCGAGGAGAAAGATCTTATGATATTTTTTCTAGATTATTAAAAGAAAGAATTATTTTTCTTATAGGAAATATTGAAGATAATATGGCTAATTTAATAGTTGCTCAAATTTTATTTTTAGAATCAGAAAATTCTAATAAAGATATATATCTTTATATAAATAGTCCAGGAGGTACTATAACATCAGGAATGTCAATATATGATACAATGCAATTTGTTAAACCAGATATTAGTACTATATGCATAGGACAAGCATGTTCAATGGCTGCTTTTTTACTTTTATCAGGGAAAAAAAATAAAAGATTTTGTTTACCTAATGCAAGAATGATGATACATCAGCCAATAGGTAGTTATCAAGGACAGGCAACAGATATTGAAATTCATACTCAAGAAATTTTGAGAATTAAAAATCATATAAATAAATTAATGTCATTTCATACTGGTCAATCAATTGATCTTATTGAAAAAGATACTGATAGAGATAGATTTTTATCAGCTGAAGAAGCGGTAAAATATGGTCTTATAGATAATATTATATATAATCGTAAATAAGATTAATATTATTAAAATATATAAGTTTCATTATTTATGAATGAGGTATTTAATGACAAATAACAAAGAGAAATCAAATAATCTTTTATGTTGTTCTTTTTGTGGAAAATATCAAAATGAAGTTAATAAATTAATATCTGGAAATTCTGTTTATATTTGTGATAAATGTATTTTTTTATGTAATAACATGCTTCAAGAAGAATTTGATAATCAAGATAATAATATTTATTTATATAATAATAAAAAATTACCTACACCCCATGAAATTTTTGATTATTTAAATAATTATGTTATAAATCAAACAATAGCTAAAAAAATACTTTCAGTAGCAGTTTATAATCATTATAAAAGATTATATAGTAATAATAAGAATATAGAAATAGAAAAAAGTAATATTTTATTATTAGGACCTACTGGATGTGGTAAAACACTTTTAGCTAAAACATTAGCAAAATTTTTAGATGTTCCTTTTGCTATAACTGATGCTACTACACTAACGGAAGCAGGATATGTTGGTGAAGATGTTGAAAATATTATTCAAAAATTATTACAAAAATCTAATTATGATATAATAAAAGCACAAAAAGGAATAATATATATTGATGAAATTGATAAGATATCAAAAAAGTCAGAAAATGTTTCTATAACAAGGGATGTTTCTGGTGAAGGAGTACAACAAGCTTTATTAAAATTAATTGAAGGTACAATATCTTCAGTACCACCAAAAGGAGGTAGAAAACACCCTCAAGAAGAATTTATTCAAGTAGATACAAAAGATATATTATTTATTTGTGCTGGATCGTTCTATGGTTTAGATAAAATTATATCTAATAGATTAAATATTTCTAATAAAATGGGTTTTAGTATTAAAATAAAAGATAATAATTATAAAAAAAATAAACTTCAATCATTTTTAAAAGCTAATCCTGATGATTTAATCAAATTTGGATTAATTCCTGAATTTATAGGAAGATTACCGATTATTGTTCCATTAGAAAAAATAGATAAAAATGGATTAATAAAAATTTTATTAGAACCTAAAAATGCTTTAACTAAACAATATCAAGCTTTATTTGAATATGAAAATATAAAATTAGAATTTCAAAATGATGCTATTCATGCTATTGCAAAAAAAGCAATATTATTAAACATCGGTGCGCGTGGATTAAGATCTGTAATAGAAAAAAAATTATTAAATATAATGTATGATATACCATCATTAAATAATATAAAAAAAGTTATAATTAATAGTGCAGTAATTAATGATTCATCTAAACCAATTATTCAATATAAAAATAATATTTAAATAATTTTTTAAAAACAAAAAAATATTTATTAAATAAATATTTTTTAATGTTTTAAAATTTAATTGATATTTTTATAAATTATATAATTTAATATTTATCATCAAAATAAAGAGAAATCTCTATGAATTCTGAACATTCAGAACGTATTGTAATACCTGTGTTGCCATTACGTGATGTTGTAGTATATCCTCATATGGTCATTCCTTTATTTATTGGTAGGGAAAAATCTATTCATTGTTTATCATCTGCTATGGATAATGATAAAAAAATTATGTTAGTTGCTCAAAAAGACGCATCTAATGATGATCCGAGCATTGATGATTTATTTTCTGTTGGTACCATTACTTCTATTTTACAAATGTTAAAATTACCAGATGGTACTGTAAAAATATTAGTAGAAGGATTACAAAGAGCTCATATAATTACCCTTACTGATAATAGTAATTATTTTACTGCTCAAGCTATTTATATCATTTCTCCAAATATTGAAGAAAAAGAACAAAAAGTTTTAGTACGAACAGCTATTAATCAATTTGAAAATTATATTAAATTAAACAAAAAAATACCTCCAGAAGTATTAACATCATTAAATAATATAAATAATGCAGCAAAGTTAGCAGATACTATTGCTTCACATATGACTTTAAAACTAAAAGATAAACAATTAATTTTAGAGATGTCTAATATTAACGAAAGATTAGAACACCTTATGGCTATTATGGAGTCAGAAATTGATTTATTACAAGTTGAAAAAAAAATCCGTAATAGAGTAAAAAAACAAATGGAGAAAAGTCAAAAAGAATATTATTTAAATGAACAAATTAAAGCTATTCAAAAAGAATTAGGAGAAATGGATAATAATAATCTTGATGAAAATGAAATATTAAAAAAAAAGATAGAATTAGCTAAAATGCCAAATGAAGCTAAAGAAAAAGCTGATTCTGAATTACAAAAATTACGAATGATGTCTCCAATGTCTGCAGAAGCAACAGTAGTTAGAGGTTATATAGAGTGGTTGGTACAAATACCATGGAATACTAAAAGTAGATTAAAAAAAGATTTATCTAAAGCAAAAAAAATGTTAGATGCTGACCATTTTGGATTAGAAAATGTAAAAGAACGTATTTTAGAATATTTAGCAGTACAAAATAGATCAAATAAAATAAGAGGTCCTATTTTATGTTTAGTTGGTCCACCAGGAGTAGGGAAAACATCATTAGGTAAATCTATTGCTAAAACTACTGGAAGAAAATTTATTAGAATGGCATTAGGTGGTATTCGCGATGAAGGTGAAATAAGAGGACATAGACGTACATATATAGGTTCTATGCCTGGTAAAATTATCCAAAAAATATCTAGAATTGGTGTTAAAAATCCTCTACTTTTATTAGATGAAATAGATAAAATATCATATGATATGAGAGGTGATCCTGCTTCAGCATTATTAGAAGTATTAGATCCCGAACAAAATGTTTCTTTTAATGATCATTATCTTGAAGTTGATTATGATTTATCTGATGTTATGTTTGTAGCTACTTCTAATTCAGCTATTAATATTCCATCTCCATTATTAGATAGAATGGAAGTTATTAGATTATCTGGATATACTGAAGATGAAAAATTAAATATAGCACAAAAATATTTATTACCAAAACAATTTCATAGAAATGCATTAAAAAAAAATGAGTTAAAAATATATAATACAGCTATTATAGATATAATTAGATTTTATACCAGAGAGTCAGGAGTTCGTAATTTAGAACGTGAATTATCTACTTTATGCAGAAAAGCAGTTAAAAATATTTTAATAAAAAAAAATATTAAATCTATTATAATAAATAATTTAAATTTAAAAAAATATTTAGGAGTAAAAAGATTTGATTACGGTAAATCAGAAAAAGAAAATCTTATTGGACAAGTTACTGGATTAGCATGGACAGAATCTGGAGGAGATTTGTTAACTATTGAAACTGCATGTATGGTTGGAAAAGGAAAATTAACATATACAGGTTCTTTAGGTGAAGTAATGCAAGAATCTATACAAGCAGCACTAACAGTAGTAAGATCAAGAGCACAAATATTAGGTATTAATAATGAATTTTATAAAAAATTAGATATACATGTTCATGTACCAGAAGGAGCTACTCCTAAAGATGGACCTAGTGCTGGAATTGCTATATGTATAGCACTTATATCATGTTTAACTAATAATCCTGTAAAAGCTAATATAGCTATGACAGGAGAAATTACATTAAGAGGACAAATTTTACCAATAGGTGGATTAAAAGAAAAATTATTAGCAGCACATAGAGGAGGAGTACATACTGTTTTGATTCCTGAAAAAAATAAACGTAATTTAGAAGATATACCTAAAAATATTATTACAGATTTACAAATTTTTCCTGTAAAAAAAATAGAAGAAGTATGGTTATTAGCTTTACAAAATAAAATTTATTTAAATAAATAATTTTATTTTTAATAAATAATTATTTAATTAATATTATATAAAATAATAAAAAATATGTTAAATCAAATAGTAACTTTAACAAAAAAATTAATTAATTGTCCCTCAATCAGTCCTTATGATGCAGGATGTCAAGATATTTTAATAAATGCTTTACATGCACTAAATTTTAATATAGAAATTTTTAATATTAAAGATACTAAAAATTTTTGGGCATATCGTCATAATAATACAGATATTAATATAGTTGATACATTGATTTTTGCAGGACATACAGATGTTGTGCCTCCAGGAGATATAAAAAAATGGAAATTTAATCCATTTCAAGCTATTATTAAAAATAATATATTATATGGTCGTGGTTCTATTGATATGAAAGGTGCTTTAGCTGCGATGATTATTGCAGCTAAAACATTTTTTAATAAATATTCTAATTGTTATAATGGTCGTTTAGCTTTTTTAATTACTTCTGATGAAGAAGGTACTGCAGTTAATGGAACTCAAAAAGTTATTAAAGAATTAATAAATAGAAAAGAAAAATTAGATTATTTTATATTAGGAGAACCAACAAGTAATAAAATATTAGGAGATAATATAAAGAATGGTAGAAGAGGTTCTTTAAATATTGAGTTAATTGTTAAAGGAATTCAAGGTCATGTTGCTTATCATAAATTAGCAATTAATCCTATTCATCAAATAATCCCTGCTTTAAATGAATTATTATTAATTAAATGGGATAAAGGAAATGAATTTTTCCCAAAAACTAGTATGCAAATTACACATATGTTATCATCTATAAAAAATAATATTAACAATATTATTCCTAGTAATATTTTATTGAAATTTAATTTTAGATTTAGTAATGAAATTCATTATAAAGATATTTTAATTATTTTTAATAAAACTATTAAAAAATATATTAAAAATTTTAATATAAAATGGAATATTAGTGGATTACCTTTTTTAAATTTACCTGAAATAAATAATTTAAATACAAAAAATTTAATAAATATTGTTAAAAAAAACATTAAATTAGTAAATAATATATATCCAACAGTTTTTAATGATGGTGGTACATCTGATGCCCGTTTTATTATAAAAAGCAAATCACAAATAATTGAATTAGGACTTATAAATTCTACTATTCATAAAATTAATGAATGTGTAAAAATTAATGATCTTTATTTATTAAGCAAAATTTATTATAATATAATTAAAGATATTTTATTAAAAAATTAAATATTTATATAAATAAGATATTAATGGAGAGTAATTAATACATTTAATTACTTCCCATTTAAATAATTTTATTAACATAATATTTTAAATATTATTTATTTAATATATCTGTTGCTGATCCTAAAAATACTTCTGTAGTTATACCTATAGATTCATAAAATGTTGGATGAGCATGTATTGTTAATGATATATCTTCTGCATCACATCCCATTTCTATGGCTAAACTAATTTCTCCTAATAGTTCTCCAGCATTATATCCAATGATTAAACCACCTATGATTTTATTAGTGTTTTTATCAAAAATTAATTTTGTCAAACCATTTTCTGCATTAGAACATAATCCTCTACCTAACGCATTCCATGGAAAAGATGAGATACCATAATTTATATTTTTTATTTTTGCATCTTTTTCTGTTATTCCTACCCAACCTATCTCTGGATCAGTATATGCAATAGAAGGTATTACTTTTGGAATAAAAAAATGATTTTTACCAGATATAATTTCTGCAACTAAGTGACCTTCATGAATTCCTTTATGAGCTAGCATAGGATGTCCTATAACATCTCCAATAGCATATATATGAGAAATATTAGTTCTCATTTGATTATCAACTTTAATGAATCCATCATTATTAGTTTGAATATTAAATGAATTATTTTTAATAAAATTTGAGTTAGGTTTTCTTCCTATAGCTGTTAAAATAATATCAAATTTTTTAGAAAAAATAGATTTATTATTATCATTAGTCATATAAACTTTTAATAAATCTTTTTTATTATCTATAGATATAACTTTTGTATTTAACATAATATTAAATTTATTTTTTATGCTATTATTATAAACTTGCATAATATCATTATCAACTAATGGTAATATTTTATTAGACATTTCAATAATATTAATTTCAGTACCTAAAGCATGATAAATAGTTGCCATTTCTAAACCAATAATTCCTCCTCCTAAAATTAATATTTTTTTAGGAATCTGTTTTAATAATAGTGCGTCTGTAGAATTCCATATTCTATCATCATCATAAGGAATAAATGGTAGTTTTATAGGTTTAGATCCTGTAGCAATAATAGCGTGTTCAAATTCTATTTGATAATAATCATTATTATTTTTAACATCGAGAATATTTGGTGTTTTAAATTTACCAATTCCATTAATAACATTTATTTTTCTAGAACGTGCAAGAAAATTTAATCCATTAGATAATTTTTTTATTATTTCATTTTTCCATAAAATAATTTTTTCTATATTTAAATTTGGAATATTGTTTAATATACCTTTGTTAAAAAAATTATTATTTTCTTTTATTAATTTTGCTATATGTAGTAATGTTTTAGAAGGTATACATCCTACATTTAAACATACACCACCTAGATTTAAATAATTCTCTACTATTATAGTTTTTATTCCTAAGTCACTACAACGAAATGCAGCAGAATATCCTGAAGGTCCTCCTCCTATTACAACTACTGAAGTTTTAATTTTTTTACTCATAATTATCTCTATAATTAATTACTAATAAATTTAGTATCTTATTTTAATTTTTACTACATTAATAAATTTCTAATATCAGATATTAAATCACAAATATAATTTAAAAAAATAATAGCTTCAACACCATTTATAACTCGATGATCATATGATAAAGATAACGGTAACAAAAGATGAGGAATAAATTTTTTTCCATCCCAAATAGGTTTAATATTAGCTTGAGAAATTCCTAAAATTGCTATTTCAGGTGAATTAATTATAGGAGTAAAAAAACTACCAGTTTTACTGCCTAAATTAGATAGTGTAAAACATCCACCTTGCATATCACTAGGAATTAATTTACCTAATTTAGCTTTATTAGATAATAAAATCAATTCCTTCGATATATCAATAATATTTTTATTCATTAAATCAAATATAACCGGTACTAATAATCCTTTATTGGTATTTATAGCTATACCTATATTATAATATTTTTTTAAAATTATTTTTTCATTATCTAATAAAGAAGAATTAAATATAGGATATTTTTTTAAAGCATTTGCACATATTTTAATTAAAAAACTTAATAATGTAATTTTAATATCTTGATTTTTTTTATTAAATTCATTATTTTTTTGAAGACGAAATGATTCTAATACAGTTATATCTGCTTCAATATGCTGAGTAACATGAGGAATATTTACCCAATTTTTAGTCAAATTTTTAGCTGATATTTTTTGAATTTGATTCATTTTTTTTTCTTCTATTTCTCCAAATTTTTGAAAGTAATTATGAGATAATGGAAGAGAAATATTACTTATATTTTTTTGATTATTATCATTTATTGATATATATTTTAATAAATCTTCTTTTAAGATTCTTTTTTTTTTACCAGTTCCAATTATATTTGATAAATTAATATTTAATTGTCTTGCTATTTTTCTTACAGAAGGTGAAGCATGTATACTATTTTTTTTAATAATATTATTTATATTTAATAAAGAATTTATATCTATATTATCTTTTTTTATATTTTTTGATGTAATAACAGATATCAACATTATAATATCACCTGATTTAACATCATCACCTGTTTTAATTATTATTTTTTTTATTAAACCATCATAAAATGAAATTACATTAAAATTAGTTTTATTATTTTCTAATGTTACTAATGGATTATTTTTATAAATTTTATCTCCTTCTTTTACAAAAATTTTAATTATTTTCATAGATTCATTATTGTTAATATTAGGAACAATAATTTTATTAATTAAATCAACATCAGAGGATTTTTCTTTAATATGATTAGAAATTATATTAGTATTATTATTTATTGTTGAAATATTATTATTTAATTCTAAAATTATAGATCCGGTATGTACTATATCTCCAATTGATACTTTAATATTTTTTATAATACCATTTTCTGTTGAAGGTATTTCCATAGAAGTTTTTTCTCCTTCTATAACAATAATAGATTCATCTTTATATATTTGATCTCCTTTTTTTACTAGAATATCAGTAACCTTCATTTTTTCAATTCCTATGTCTGGTAATTTTATTTTCATATTAATATTTTCCTTTTTATGATATTCTAGGATTATTTTTATTAACGTTAATGTTATATTTTGTAATAAAATTTAGAACTAATTTTTTATCAATTAAATTTAGTTTAACTAACATATTTAATGTTGCTAAAACAATATATAATTTATTAATTTCAAAAAAATCTCGTAAATTATTACGACTATCAGAACGGCCAAATCCATCTGTTCCTAAAACAATGTAATTATTTGAAGGTATATATTTACGAACTTGTTCTGCATAAAGTTTCATATAATCAGTAGCAGCTACTGTTGGTTCGTTATTCATAACACTTGTAATATATGGTATACGATTTTTTTCTAATGGATGTAACATATTCCATCTATCACAATCTTGACCTTCTCTAGCTAGTTCTGTAAAAGAAGTTACACTAAAAATATTAGATCCTATATTGTATTCGTTATATAATATTTCTGCAGCTTCAATAATATGACGTAATATTGACCCTGATCCTAATAATTGAATTGTTATATATCCTGTTATTGTTTGTAATTTATAAATTCCTTTACAAATACCATATTCAATATTAGAATTAAGAGTTAATTCAGGCATATAATAACTTTCATTTGTGGTAGTTATATAATAATATATATTTTCTTGTTTTTTACCATACATTCTTTGTAATCCATTATATATAATTATAGCTATTTCATATGCGTAAGCAGGATCATATGAAATACAATTAGGAATTGTTAAAGAGTGAATATGGCTATGACCATCTTCATGTTGTAATCCTTCACCATTTAATGTTGTTCTTCCAGAAGTTGCTCCTATTAAAAAACCTCTAGCTTGCTGATCTCCAGCAGCCCAACAAAAATCACCTATTCTTTGAAAACCAAACATAGAATAATAAATATAAAAAGGTATCATAGGAAAATTATTAGTAGAATAAGATGTAGCGGCTGCTATCCAAGAAGCAAATGCTCCTGATTCATTTATACCTTCTTGTAAAATTTGTCCTTTTTTATCTTCTTTATAATAAGCTAATAATTCTATATCTTGAGGTATATAATTTAATCCATTAGAATTATAAATTCCTATTTGTCTAAACAAACCTTCCATTCCGAATGTACGTGCTTCATCAGCAATAATAGGTACTATTCTATTTTTAATAGAATTATTTCTTAGCATTATATTTAATATTCTTATAAAAACTATAGTAGTAGATGTTTTTTGTTCTTGTTTTTTAAATAAAGAACTAAAATCAGATAAAAATGGTAATTTTAATTTTTCACTAAAATTTCTTCTTCTAGTAGGAAGATATCCTCCTAGTTTTTTTCTTTGATGATGTATATATTTATATTCTTTAGAATTTTTTTCAAAAGAAAGATAAGGTAAAAAATGTAAATCTACATCATTAATTGGTATATTTAAACGATTTCTAATATATTTAATTGTATTAAAATCCATTTTTTTTATTTGATGTGCTATATTTTTACTTTCTGCTATATTACCAAGACCATATCCTTTAATTGTGTGTAATAATATTATTATAGGTTTATTTTTAATACTATATGCTTTTTTAAAAGCAGCATAAATTTTTTTAGAATCATGTCCACCATAATTTAATTGTTCTATTTCTAGATCCGTCATATCTTTTACAAGATCTAATGTTTGTTTATATTTTCCAAAAAAATTTTTTCTTATATAATCACCATTTTTAGATTTAAGATTTTGGTAATTTCCATCAGTAGTTTCATTCATTAATTGAATTAATTTTCCTGTTTTATCTTTTTTAAACAATAAATCCCAATTATGTCCCCAAATAACTTTTATTACTTCCCAGCCGGCACCATAAAAAATATTTTCTAATTCATTAATAATTTTACCATTACCATAAACTGGACCATCTAAACGTTGTAAATTACAATTTACAACAAAAATTAAATTGTCTAATTTTTCACGAACTGCTATATTAATAGCACCTTTAGATTCAGGTTCGTCCATTTCACCATCACCTATAAATGCATATATTTTCTGTTTAGATGTATTTTTCAATTTTCTATTTTCAAGATATTTTAAAAATTTTGCTTGATATATTGCTGCTATAGGACCTAAACCCATAGATACAGTAGGAAATTGCCAGAAATTAGGCATTAATTTAGGATGTGGATATGAAGAAAGACCTTCACCTGATATTTCTTGACGAAAATTATTAAGATTATTTGTATTTAATCTTCCTTCAATAAAAGCTCTAGAATATATTCCTGGAGAAATATGTCCTTGAAAATAAATTAAATCTCCACAATTATCTTTAGTTGATGCTCTAAAAAAATGATTAAAACAAACTTCATAAATATGTGCTGAAGATTGGAAAGATGAAATATGACCTCCTAAATCTAAATCCTTTTTTGAAGCCTTTAAAACCATCATAATTGCATTCCAACGAACAAAAGATCTTATTTTTTTTTCTAAAAGAATATTTCCAGGATATATAGGTTCTTTTTCTGGTGAAATAGTATTAATATAATTATTATTTTTTATTTTTAATATTACTCCATATTTGTTAGCATGTATTATTAATTTTTTTAATAAAAATTCAGCTCTTTCAATACCTTCTTCTTTTATAACAGATACTATGGATTGTATCCAATCATTAGTTTCAATTGGATCCACGTCATTATATAAATTATCTGACATGGTGTATTATTCCTTATTTTAATAAAAATTATATAAATATATATTAAATGTTTTGATAAAATTATTAATTAATAATGTTAAAAATTATATTTAATTAAATTAATTAAATAATTATATATTTATAAAAATAAATTTTTCATGTAATTGTAAAATTTTATAATATAATTATTATAATTAATAATTATATATTAAAATTAAATATTTATTTAAAACTGAAATTAATATTTTGACATAAAAAATTATATCTTTTTTAAAATAATTTAATTAGTTAATAAATGAACATATATTATAATATATAATTTTTTATAAATTAATAAATATTTTCAAATCTATATATTAGAAATATCACCTTTTTTTTGTAACCATTTACGACGATCTTCAGATCTTTTTTTAGAAAGTAACATATCCATAATAGATAATGATTCTTTTATTTCTGTGTCAGTATTATTAATTATTAATTGCACCAATCTTCTACTAACAGGATTTAATGTTGTTTCACGTAATTGAATAGGATTCATTTCACCTAATCCTTTAAATCTTTGAACATTAATATTATTCTTTTTATTTTTTAATTTATTTAAAATAGTAATTTTTTCATTTTCATCTAAAGCGTAAAATACTTCTTTACCTAAATCTATACGATATAAAGGAGGCATAGCAACATAAATATGTCCTTCCTTTACTAAGGGGAAAAAATGACGAATAAATAAAGCACATAGTAGTGTAGCAATGTGTAATCCATCAGAGTCAGCATCTGCCAAAATACAAATTTTATTATATCTTAATTTTTTTAAATCTTTATTATTAGGACAAATTCCTATTGCAAGAGAAATATCATATATTTCTTGAGAAGATAAAATTTCTTCAGAATTAATTTCCCATGTATTTAAAATTTTTCCTTTTAAAGGCATAACTGCTTGATAATATTTATCTCGAGCTTGTTTAGCTGAACCTCCTGCAGAATCTCCTTCTACTAAAAATAATTCTGTATTTTTAGAATTATGAATTATACAATCAGCTAATTTTCCAGGTAATATTGAACTAATACTATTTTTTTTTTTAACTAATTTTTTTGATTCTCTAATACGTTTTTGAGCATTAGAAATCACCATATTAGCTAAATAAGTACCAATTTCAATATTTTGATTTAACCATAAAATAAAAGCATCTCTAATTATGTTAGAAACAAATATCGTACATTGGCGTGAAGATAATCTTTCTTTAGTTTGTCCTGTAAACTGTGGGTCTTGAATTTTTATAGATAGTACATAAGAACAATGACTCCAAATATCTTCTCCTAATAATTTTATATTTCTAGGTAAGATATTATGAAAATGACAAAAATTACGCATAGCATCTAATAATCCTAAACGTAATCCATTAACATGAGTTCCTCCATATGTTGTTGGAATTAAATTAACGTAACTTTCTGTAATAAAATGATGATTTTCTGGTACCCAAAACAAAGCCCAATCTATATGTTGTTTATCATTATAACATTCACCTTTAAATGGAATTTTTGGTATTGTATTAAAATTTTTTATAGAATTAGATAAATAATCAGATAAACCATCTTTATAGTGCCAATGATAATTATCCTGTGTATTTTTATTTTTAAAATATACTTGTAATCCAGGACATAATACAGCTTTAGCTTTTAATAAATTTATTAAACTAGAAACTAAAAAAGTAGAGTGATCAAAAAAACGTTTGTTAGGCCAAAATCTTATTTTTGTTCCAGTACTTACTATTTTAGTATTATTGATTATTTGAAGATCTTGAATTTTATAACCATTTTTAAAAATTATAGTATAAACTTTACCATGACGAAATATAGTGACTTTCATTTTTTTAGATAATGCATTTACTACAGAAATTCCAACTCCATGTAATCCTCCAGAAAAATTATAATTTTTATTAGAAAATTTACTTCCTGAATGTAAACGACATAAAATTAGTTCAACAGCTGGAATTTTTTCTTGAGGATGTATATCAACAGGCATACCTCTACCGTCATCAATAACTTCTAATGATTGGTCTTTATATAAAATTACTTCAATATTTTTTGCATAACCAGATAATGCTTCATCTACACTATTATCTATGATTTCTTGACCTAAATGATTAGGTCTAGTAAGATCTGTATACATTCCTGGTCTACGTCTTACAGGATCTAATCCTTCTAATACTTCAATAGCATCAGCATTATATTTATTTGAATTATTCATTCTTTATTAAAAATAAGTTTATTTAAATATGTTATAATATAGATAAATTATTATTTAACTAAAAATTTAATATATTATTACTAATAATAGTTATATTAAATAAATATTTAAATAATAACATATTTTTATATACAAAGAAAAACCATCTAAAAATATCTTTATTACTAATAATTAATTTATTAATAATGAATATTAATATTTAACAATATTTTATTAAATATATATTATTTTATTTTTCTTTATATTCTATAGTAAGTGAAATTATTATACTAAAAAAACATGCTAATAAAACACCTATAAACCATGTAAAATACCACATACTCATCACCATTGTAATTATATTTTTATATTTTTTAATAATAATTATTTGTATTTTTTTTAATTTCTTCCTTATTAAGGGGAAAAAACATTTTCTTATAACACCAAAAAGTATAACCTAAAATAATAGGTATGAAAATAATAGCTGCATATAACATTATACTTAATGTAAGTTTACTTGAAGCTGAATTCCACATAGTAAGACTTTGTAATGGTACAGTACTAGAAGGTATAATAAAAGGAAACATTGTAATTCCTACAGTAAATACAATAAATGTTATAGTTAACGAAGAGCAAATAAAAGTCATAATTTTATTTTTAAGTTGTGAATATATTATTGTACAAACTGGTAATATTAAACATATTAATGGTATTATTAATGAATAATTATGTATTTCAAAATTAGCAAACCAAGAACCATATGTATGTAAAACTTCTTTTTTATTTAAATTAATAATGCCATTCATAATTGATAATTTATATCCTTTAATATAAAACATTGTATTTATAAAAGATAATATAAAAAATACAATTAATATTATTGATGAAATTAGAGTGATAATATGAGCTTTATAACTAATATCTTTATCGTTTATTCTAAGTTGTAAATAAGTAGATGCTTGATTAATAAACATAGTAACACTAGTCATACTAATTATTATACTAAATATATTAAATAAATTAAAAAAATGTAATGTAGAATGGATAGAGAAATACCTATCAATATAAAAAGGAATACCTTTTAATAAATTTCCCATAGCTATTCCTATTATAATAGGTGGAATAATACTACCTATAGAAATTAATATATCACATACATTTTGCCATTTATAACTTTTTATTTTAGAACGATATTCAAAACCAACAGGACGTAAAAATAACGATAATAACATAATTATCATTGCTATGTAAAAACTAGAAAAAAGTGTAGCATAAACAATAGGCCAAGCTGCAAATAACGCACCTCCTACTGTAATTAACCAAACTTGATTACCATCCCAATGAGGTGCAATGCTATTAATCATAACTCGTCTTTCAAGATTATTTTTACCTATGATAAATAATAAAATTCCTACTCCCATGTCTAAACCATCAGTAATAAGAAAACCAATAACTAATATTCCAATTAAAAACCACCAAATTATACATAAAACATTATAATCTAACATTTAAAATAACCTACTATAGTATATATTTTTATATAAATAATTTATGTAAAAATTATAATTGATTAGAAAAAATTTTTTTTTCAAAATAATATCTTCCAGTATTTAAAGAACTAGGTCCAATACGAGAAATTTTAAACATTAAATATAACTCAATTAATAATAATATTGTATAAAAAACAAAAATCGTAACTATAGAAAATAAAACTTCTATTGTTTTAATTGATGAACCCGCCATAAATGTAGGTAATATTTCACCTATTGCCCATGGTTGTCTACCATATTCTGAAACAAACCATCCTGATTCAGATGCAATCCAAGGTAATGGAATTATATATAAACAAAATTTTAATAAATATGTTTTATTTACTAATTTGTTATTTAATATATTAATAAATACTAAAATAACAGTAATTAATAAAACAACGCTGGAAGCAACCATAATTCTAAAAGCAAAAAATAGAGGTGCTACTAATGGAATAGTACTTGTAGCTATTTTTTTAATTTGACTTATTTTTATATTATTTATATCATTAGTATATTGTTTAACTAAAAAACCATATCCTAAATCTTTTTTAATTTTATTAAAATAATTTATATTATTATTATTAGCTGAACCATTTTGTATTTTTTCAAGAATAATTAATGCTTTTAAACCATTATTAATTTTTAATTCATGGTTTTTAATTAAATCCTTAATTCCTAAAATAGGAGTATTCGTAGATCTTGTAGCTATTAATCCTAATAAATAAGGTATCTCTATTGAATACTTATTTAATTGATGTTTTTGATTAGGAAAACCTATAATTGTAAATGATGCTGGTGGTTTTTGTGTTTCCCATTCTGCTTCAATAGTTGCAAGTTTAGTTTTTTGTACTTCTCCCATTTGATATCCTGATTCATCACCAAGAACTATAACAGAAAAAATAGAAGCCAAACCAAAACTAGAAGCAATAATTATTGATTTTTTTGCAAATATAATATCTCTTTTTTTTAAAAGATAATAAGAACTAATACCAATTATAAACATTGCTCCAGTTATATATCCAGCTGAAACTGTATGTACAAATTTTACTTGAGCTACAGGATTAAAAATTAAATCCCAAAAATTATCCATTTCCATTCTCATATTTTTATAATTAAAATGAGAAGCTATTGGATTTTGCATCCATGCATTAGCTATAAGAATCCACAAAGCAGAAAAATTGGAACCAATTGCTACTAACCAAGTAACAATCATATGTTGAATTTTATTTAAACGGTTCCATCCTAAAAAAAATAAACCAACAAAAGTTGATTCAAGAAAAAATGCCATTAATCCTTCAATTGCTAATGGTGCACCAAAAATATCTCCTACATAATGAGAATAATATGACCAATTTGTTCCAAATTGAAACTCCATTGTTAATCCAGTAGCTATACCTAAAGCAAAATTTATACCAAATAATTTTCCCCAAAATTGTGTCATGTCTTTATATATTATATTTTCAGATAAAACATATAATGTTTCCATAATAGCTAACAAAAAAGACATACCTAATGTTAAAGGAACAAATATAAAATGATACATTGCTGTTAATGCAAATTGTAATCTTGATAATTCAATAACATTTAACATTATTAATCCTTAACTACTAATCTAATTTTATATGATAAAATCATTTATTTAAAATACAATATAATTGTATTACACATATTAACTTAAATGAAATTTAAAATCATATTTTTATAATAAAAATTATTTTAATTTTTATTTAATTAAATTATATATATTTAGAATATATAATATTAAAATTAAAATTAAATTTTTAATTATAAATTTAATTAATTTAAATATTTAATAATAAACGAAATGGATCTTCTAATAATTGTTTTATTAAAAATAAAAATTTTATTGAATCTTTCCCATCTATTAAACGATGATCATATGATAATGCTAAATACATTATAGGTACAATACTAATTTTATTATTTAATACAAATGGTCTATTATTAATTGCATGTATTCCTAATATAGCACTTTGAGGAGGATTTATAATTGGTGTAGACATAAGTGAACCAAAAACACCTCCATTAGTAATTGTAAAATTACCGCTAGACAAATCATCAACAGATAATTTATTTGTATTTCCTTTAACAACTAGTTTTTTTATTTCTTTTTCAATTTCAACTAAAGATAAATTATTAGTATTTTTTATAATAGGTGCTAATAAACCTCTTTCTGTTGATAATGCTATATTGATATTATATATATCATTATAAATAATATCTTCTCCATCTATAAAAGCATTTAGTTTAGGGAAAAATTTAAGTGCTTGAGAAACAGCTTTTACATGAAAAGATGTTAAACCTAATTTAATCTCATATTTTCTTTTAAAAAGTTCACCATATTTTTGTCTTATATTAATAATTTTTTGCATATTAACTTCATTAAAAGTAGTTAACATTACAGAATTATTCTTTGATTCCATCAATCTTTGAGCAATATGTTTTCTAATTGGTGTCATTTTAACACGTTTATAATTATTAACTAATGAACTATCTTTTTCTTTTTTATGAAAATTTTTTATTTTATTTATATTTAAATTATTAAAATCATTAATTTGTTCTATAGTAATGTTATTTGTTTTAATTTTTTTACGAATAGATGGACTAAAATCATTAATTTTTTTATCTGTAAAATTATTTTTTTTAAAATTATTTAATTGTTTTTTTAATTTGTTATTTTTATTATTTGTTATATTTAATGCAACATTATCTAAATTTTTTGTTAAATTTATTGTACCTATAATTTGTTGAGATTCTACTATGTTACCAGTATCCACTAAAATACTATTTAAAATACCATTTTTAGTAGCAGGTATTTCTAATACTACTTTATCAGTTTCTAATTCTACAAGAATATCATCAAGATATATTTTGTCTCCTGGTTTTTTATGCCACTGAATTATAACAGCGTTATTAACTGATTCTGGTAATTCTGGAACAATAATATTAATAATATTCATATATTATATTTTCCTAATTTTTTAAAAATTTTATTTATTATAAATTTTATTAGTATTAAATGCTGAGTATAATATTTTTTGTTGTTCTTGTTTATGAATAGATAAGTGACCTGTGGCTGGAGAAGAAGATTCACTTCTGCCTATATAATTAATTTTACAAAAAAATTTTTTTTGAAAATTATACTGAATATAGTTCCAAGCTCCTTGATTTCTAGGTTCTTCTTGACACCAAATAAAATTATTGATTATTTTATATTTTTTAAAAATTTTATTTAAACTTTTTAATGGTAACGGATATAATTGTTCAATTCTAATAATAAATATATTATTATTTTTTATATTATTTTTATAGTTTAATAAATCATAATATATTTTTCCTGAACAAAAAATAATACGTTTAACATTTAAAATATCAATATCAATTTTATTTTCATCTATAACAGAAAAAAATTTTTTATTTACTAAATCATTTAGATTTGATTTAGCTAAATTATATCTTAAAAGAGCTTTTGGAGAAATAATAATAAGTGGCTTTTTATTTACATTAAATGCTTGTTTACATAATAAATGATATATTTGTGATGTATTAGTTGGTATACAAATTTTCATATTATTTTCTGCACTTAATTGTAAATATCTTTCTATTCTAGCAGAAGAATGTTCAGGACCTTGACCATCATATCCATGAGGTAATATAAGAATTAAATTAGATTTATAATTCCATTTTTTTTCTCCTGAACTTATAAATTGATCTATAACAATTTGAGCTCCATTAGCAAAATCTCCAAATTGACTTTCCCAAATTGTTAATATATTTGAATGATTAATAGAATAACCATATTCAAACCCTAATACAGCCTCTTCTGATAAAACAGAATTATAAATATAAAATATTCCTTGGTCTGATTTAATATTTTGTAAAGGGCAATAAGAACTTCCATTTAATTGATCATAGATAACAGCATGTCTATGTGAAAAAGTACCTCTTTTTACATCTTGTCCAGTTAAACGACATGAAATTCCATAATTTAAAATATGAGCATATGCTAAATTTTCTGCTGCTCCCCAATCAATTTTTTTTGTATTTACCATATTAATTCTATCAGAAAAAATTTTTATTACTCTAGGATGTGCATTAAAATTTTTAGGAATAGTAGAGATTTTAATAAGTAGTTTTTTTAAATAATCTATATTTATAATATTTTGATTGATAGATTTATTTTTCTTTTTTTTATTTAAAAAAGTTTTTGTTAAATAATCACCATTATTAAGTAAATTATAATATTTTTTTTCTAAATTTAGATAATATTGTTTATCTATTATTTTATTTGCAATTAATTTAGAAGAATATAATTCTTGAATTGTTGGATGTTTTTTTATTATATTATACATAATTGGTTGTGTAATATAAGGATCATCAGATTCATTATGTCCATACCTTCTATAAGAAACTAAATCTATAAAAACATCTCGATTAAATTTATTTCTAAAATCAATAGCTACACGTAATATAAAAATTACATCTTCTACATTATCAGCATTTACATGAAAAATAGGAGACTGAATCATTTTTGCTATATCACTACAATAATGACTAGACCTAGAATCTTTAATATTTGAAGTAGTAAATCCTATTTGATTATTGATAATAATATGAATTGTTCCTTTAACATTATATCCTCTAGTATTAGACATATTTAAAATTTCTTGTACAACTCCTTGTCCTGTAATAGAAGAGTCACCATGGATATTAATAGGTAGTATTTTTTGATTTTTATTTTTTTCTTTTGATAAATCATTTTTTGCTCTAGTTATACCCATAATAACAGAGTTAATTATTTCTAAATGTGATGGATTAAAAGCTAATTTTAATTTAATAATTTTATTATTTATGTTTATATTACAATCATATCCTAAATGATATTTTACATCATCCGAACAATATTCATTAATAATAATATTATTAAATTCATTTATAATATCTTCAGTTTTTTTACCCATAATATTTGTTAAAACATTTAATCTTCCTCTATGAGCCATACTTAATACTATTTCTGTTATATTATTTTTATTATTACTAGAATAACGTATTATTTCTTTTAATATTGGAATTAAAACATCACATCCTTCTAAAGAAAATCTTTTTGATCCTGGAAATTTTTTACTTATAAATTTTTCAAATATTAGTGAAGCCATTAGTTCTTCTAAAAATATTTTTTTTTCGTCATGAGAAAAATTTTTTTTTATTATTTCAATTTTATTTTGAATCCAAATTTTTTCATTTTCATATATATGCATATATTCTATCCCAATAGAATTACAATATACATTTTTAAAAAAATGATAAATATCAATAATTGATATTTTATTTGGGAAATTATTTATTTTTAATTTTTCATTTAAATTTTTTTTAATAAATTTATAATTTTCTAAATTAAAAATATGATTTATTTTTTTTTCGTTTTTTTTTAAAGGATTTATATTAGAATAATAATGACCTAGAATTCTAAAGTTATTAATTAATTGATTTAATTTTTCTATTAAGTATAAATTTTGAATATAATTCTTATTAAGATTTTTTTTATTTAAAAAATTTATAAAATCACTATTTGTATTATTTGTAAATGTTTGAAAAAAATTTTTCCAAGATTTATCTATAGAAAAAGGATTTACTAAAAATTTTTGATATAATTTTTCTATATAAAAAATATTTATATCTAAAAAATTTATTTTAGAACTTATATCATAATTATTCATTTAATATTCCAAAAATATATTTTATAAAAGTTTATTTATTTAAAATAATTAAAATAAATTATTATAAAAAAAATTTAATATATAATATACTATTAATTATTAATATTAATATATATATTAATATAATTATGTATAATTTATGATATTTAATAAAATTATAAGTTTTAATAATCTTATAATATCATAAATAATTATTTAAATTTATATAAAAAATTTATATAAAAAATTTATATGTAATATAATTATTTAAAATTTTTTAGATTGATAAAAATCTAATATTTTATTATTCGATATTTTCCAGTTAATTATAAATATAAAATTAAATTAGGAATGAATAATGAGAAAAAATCAAAAGGATATTAACTCTAAAACAGATACTGATAGGAATGGTTCTACTCGTCAAAGCTCTAAATATAATCAAGTAATGACTAACCGTCATGTACAAATGATTGCAATTGGTGGTGCTATTGGTTCTGGTTTATTTTTAGGAACAGGTTCTAGATTGCATAGTATGGGAATAGGATTAATTGTCATGTATTTAATATGCGGTTTATTTTGTTTTTTTATTATGCGAGCATTAGGAGAATTATTATTATATAGACCTTCTAGTGGAAGTTTTGTTTCTTATTCTTCAGAATTTTTAGGTAATAAAGCAGCATATGTATGTGGTTGGATGTATTTTATTAATTGGATAATAACTGGTATTATAGATATAACAGCAATAACAATTTATATGTATTATTGGAATATATTACATTTTATACCTCAATGGTCAATAGGTTTAATTACAGTAATAATTATTGGAGTTATTAATATTATAGGAGTTAAATGGTTTGCAGAAATAGAATTTTGTTTCTCTATGATAAAAGTTATAGCAATTATAACTTTTCTTGTAGTTGGTACAATAATGTTTTGTAGTCAGTATTATTCTCATACTAATGTTATTATACATAATGGGTATAATTTTGTTTTACAAGGACACGGTCAAATTTTTCCTAATGGTTTTTTTACATCAATATCTTTAATACAAGGTGTAATATTTTCTTTTGCATCTATAGAATTAATTGGTACAGCTTCAGAAGAATGTAAAAATCCTAAAAAAATAATACCTAAGGCTATTAATAATGTTATTTTTAGAATTGTTATTTTTTATGTAGGTTCAATATTATTATTAATTTTATTAATGCCATGGAATGAATATAAAGCTTATGAAAGTCCTTTTATTACATATTTTAATAAAGCAGGTTTTAAATATATAGCCGGAATAATGAATTTTGTTGTTTTAAGTGCAGCTTTTTCAAGTTTAAATGCAGGATTATACTCTACAAGTAGAATTCTAAGATCTTTAGCAATTAGAAGATGTGCACCTAAGATATTAACTAAAATGAATAAAAATAAAATTCCTTATGTTGGGATAATTATAACTCTTATATTTTATATGATAGGTGTATATTTAAATTATATTTTTTCTTATAAAATATTAGAAATAATGATTAGTATTGCTTCTTTAGGAATTATTTCTGCATGGACTTTTATTATTCTTTGTCAAATGAAATTAAGAAAAGCTATTAATTTAGGAAAAATTAAAAAAATTAATTTTAAAATGCCTGGAGCTCCTTTTACTTCATGGTTAACTTTATGTTTTCTTATATTTGTAACAATTTCAATGTTTTTTACATATCCTAATTGTATATATTTAATAATTTGTATACCTATATTAACGATAATATTATATATAGGATGGTTAAAAGTTAAAAAAAATGTAAAAGAATATGAAAAAAATAACAAAATAACAAAATAATATGATTATTATTTTATAAATATTTAGTAAAATTTTCAAAAATTAACATAGGTTAAATAAATTTATTTTTCCTATGTTAATTAAAATTAAATAAATATTTAATTTTAATTAATATAAAATTATGACATTTTTAAAAATATTTTTAATATTAGATTATTTTTCCTTTAATTTTGTTAAAATAAGATTTAAAATTTTATTTTAAATTTTTAAAGTGTTTTATTATAACCATTTTTTTTTTTTGAAATAAAAATATGGAGCTAATCCAGCTAATATCATAAATATTAATGCATATGGATAACCATATTTCCATTTTAATTCAGGAATAAAAGAAAAATTCATACCATAACTCGAAGCAACTAAAGTTGGTGGTAAAAATATTACAGAAACTAATGAAAAAATTTTTATAATTCTATTTTGTTCTATATTAATAAAACCCATAGCTGCTTGCATTAAAAAAGTAACTTTTTGTAATAAAGATTCGTTATGTGGTAATAATGACTCAATATCTCTTTGTATTTCTCTTGCTTGTTCCATTTGATTATTAGGTAATTTTGTTTTTCTCATTAAAAAATTTAATGCTCTTTGTGTATCCATTAAACATAATCTAACTTTCCATCCAATATCTTCTAATTCAGCTAAAGTTGGAAGAGCATTATCAAATTTATCATCTTGATGTCCTTTCATAATTATTCTGCTTAAATGTTCTAAATCACTATATATATTTTCAATTTCATCCGCTAACTGTTCAATTTTTGTTTCAAGTAAAGCTAATAATATTTCATATGGATTACCATCTGCTATTTTTTGATTACGTGTACGCATTCTATATAAACGGAAAGCAGGTAACTCACGTTCTCGTAATGTATATAAACGTCCATCTTTAACAGTAAATGCTACTGTTGCAGTTCCTGCATGATCATCAATATCTTCATAAAAAAAGAATGAATGAATATGTAATCCTTCTTCATTTTCAAAAAATCTTGCAGATGCTTCTATATCTTCTAATTCAGGTCTAGTAGCTAAATTTTGTCCTAACAAATAATATATTTTTTTTCTTTCGTTATTATTAGGTTTTATTAAATCTATCCAGATAGAATCTGAAAAATTATTATCATTTAATTCTAGACGTGTTAAACGATTTTTATATATTTTAAAAACACTTAGCATATTATGTTTACTCCCATAATAAGAGATATATTAATATATATAATTTAAAATTCTAATAATAATTTTTTAAAATTATAATTTTGAATTATTATCTGTTATAACATAATTTATTAAGTTGTAATATTATTATTGTTCATATGTTGTAATATAATTAGACATTATCCATTTGATACCGATGTTTGTAAATTTTATTTTTACTTTCTTATTATTTTTTACTTGTTCAATTTTTAAAATAATTCCTTTACCAAAAATATTATGATAAATTATTTGTCCTAAATAAAAATTATTATTAGTAATAAAAGTATTTGTAGAATTTTTTTTATTATCTAAATAACTAATTTTTTTAATACAATCATTAGGTAATTCATGTATAAATCTAGATGGTAATGAATTAATCTCTTTTCCATAAAAATGACGTTTTTTTGTATAAGTTAATATTAGTTTTTTTTTAGCTCTTGTAATACCTACATATGCTAAACGTCTTTCTTCATAAATATATTCGTCATTATTTAATGATGTTTTATTAGGAAAAATTCCTTCTTCCATACCAATAATGAATACTTGAGAAAATTCCAATCCTTTTGAAGAATGAATAGTCATCATTTGTACAAAATTACTATTTTTATTTTCTTTTTGTTCATTTTTACTATCATATTCTAATATAGTTTGTGATAAAAATTCTATTAAATTATCTTTTTTATTTATATTATGATTAGATTTATATTTTACAAACTGAACTGCAGAATTAATTAATTCTTTTAAATTATTTATTTGAGTATTATTTTTTTCATAATTATTTTGTAAATATAAATTCCATAATCCTGAAGATTTTATAATTTCTTCAATTTTTATTGGTAATGAATAATTTATTGTATTTTTTTTTAAAAGTTTTATTAAATAAATAAATTTTTTTAATGAATTAAATGTTATTTTACTTAAAATATTTTTCTTTTCATTAATAATGAAATTACTTGCTTTCCATAATGTCAAATTTAATTTTTTAGCTATAGATTTTATAGTATTTATAGTAATAATTCCTATTCCTCTTTTAGGAATATTAATAATTCTTTCAAAAGAACTATCATCATTATAATTAGATATTAATTTTAAATATGATAAAGTATTCTTTATTTCTTGTCTTTCATAAAACCGAATACTACCAGTAATTTTATAAGGAATATTATTTTTTAACATATTTTCTTCTATAATACGTGACTGAGAATTATTCCTATATAAAATTACACAATTATCTAATTGTATATTTTTTTTTATTAAATTATCTTTTATATAATTTATAATATATTTTGCTTCATCAAATTCATTTAATGCAAAATATATTGATATTAATTTTCCATTATTAGTATTTGTCCATAATTTTTTTTCTAATCTAAATGAATTATTATTTGATATTAATTTATTTGCAGCATTAAGAATATTACTTGTAGAACGATAATTTTGTTCTAATAAAATTGTCTGAACATTATGAAAATCTTTTAAAAAATAATTAATGTTTTCTATTTTTGCACCACGCCATCCGTAAATAGATTGATCATCATCACCTACTATAGTAATTTTAACTTTATAATTTTTTTTATATAATAAATAAATACAATTATATTGTATACTATTAGTATCTTGAAATTCATCAATTAAAATATTTTGAAAACGATTTTGATATATTTTTAATATGTCTTTATTATTTAATAATAATTTATGTAATTTAAATATTAATTCATTAAAATCTATAACACCATTAATTTCACATAATTTTTGATATTCATCATAAATTTTATAAATTGGAATATTAAGTATATTTTTCTTATCATTTTTTAAACAATTATTTTTAATTTCATTAATACATTTTATAATATATTCGATTGAATGTTTTTGTTTATTTATATTTAAATTCATTATATTAATAATACGTTTTACTAAACGTTTTTGATCTTCATTATCTATTATTTGAAAATTTTTAGGTAATTTCGCTTTTGCATAATGTATTCTCAGTACATAATAAGCAAAACCATGAAAAGTTCCTATCCAAATATCTTGTTGTTCCTTATATCCAATAAGTTGTGATACTCTCATTTTTATTTCTTTAGCAGCTTTATTAGTAAAAGTTACAGCTAAAATAGATTTTGGACAACAATTTTCTATAGATATTAACCATGCTATTCTACGAACTAATACAAGTGTTTTCCCACTTCCTGCTCCTGCTAATACTAATAAATTTTTACGTACTGCAGATACCACTTGTCGTTGTTTATCATTTAAATTATTTAATAATTTTATATTATACATTTATTTTCAATATACCATATATTAAATAATAAAGTTTTAAAATTTAATTTAATATAATTAACTATATTATAGTTTTATTATACCATCATAAATATAGTGGGCATCACCTATCATAAATATATGATTATCTTTACAAACTATGTTCAAAGATCCACCTATCAAATTAACTTTAACTTTATTGGATAAAAATTTTTTTTTAG
Organism: Enterobacteriaceae endosymbiont of Plateumaris braccata; assembly: GCF_012563325.1. Taxonomy (NCBI): domain Bacteria; kingdom Pseudomonadati; phylum Pseudomonadota; class Gammaproteobacteria; order Enterobacterales; family Enterobacteriaceae; species Enterobacteriaceae endosymbiont of Plateumaris braccata. The sequence continues at coordinate 230,236 of NZ_CP046232.1, read as the reverse complement.
TACCTACAGCTACAGCTGCACAAGCTCCTGTACCACAGGCATTAGTTTCTCCTACACCACGTTCAAAAACACGCAACTTAATATTATTAGGATTAATTAATTCCATAAAACCCACATTAACTTTATTTGGAAATAATTTATGATTTTGTATAAAAGATCCTATTAAATTAATAGAAATATTAGATAAATTACTTACTTGAATAATACAATGAGGATTACCTAAAGAAACGATATGAAAAATAATACGTTCATTATTATAAAATAATGAATAACCATTATTTGATAATTTACCTAAAAAAGGTATTGATTCTGGATCAAACAAAGGAGTACCCATATTAACACATATTTTATTATTTTTTAAAAATTTTAAATATATAATACTATTATTTGTACTAACACATATATTTTCTTTAAAAGTTAATTTTTTATACTTTATATATTTTGCAAAACATCTTGCTCCATTACCACATTGATTTACTTCATTACCATCTGCATTGAATATACGATAATGAAAATCAATATTTTTATTTTTAGATAGTTCTACCATTAATAATTGATCAAATCCTATACCTGTATATCTATTTGATAATTTTTTAATAATATCTTTTTTTAAATAATAATGTTGTTTTATATTATTTATAATAATAAAATCATTACTTAAGGCATGCATTTTAGTAAATTTTATTTTCATAATATATAATAAATTTTATGTATATACTTTAAATTAAATTGTTATAAAAATATTTATTTCAAATAATTAATTACTTGATAATAATTTTATGTTTTTTTTAACAGATATAGTATAATCATAATTGCCTGTTATAACAATATCTGCACATCTATTAGCAAATAAACCTACTGTTACTACTCCAGCAATAGAATTAATATATTTTTCTAATTTTATTGGCTCAATAATATCTAAATGATATATATCTAAAATTATATTTCCATGTTCTGTAATAATTCCTTCTCTAAGTTTTGGTAAACCTCCTAATTTAAATAATTCTTTAAAAACATATGATTTAGCTGTAGGTATAATTTCAATAGGTAAAGGATGTATTTTCCCTAAAATATTTACGTGTTTAGATTGATCTACAATACATATAAATATATTAGCAATACTAGAAATAATTTTTTCATTTGTTAATGCTGCTCCTCCTCCTTTTATCATTTCCATATTATTATTTATTTCATCAGCACTATCAAAATATACATCAATAAAATCTATTTCACTACTATCATATATAGGAAAATTATATTTTTTTAATTCATTTGTAGATGTTATAGAAGTAGAAACAAATCCATTAATTCTATTTTTAATTTTAAATAACATATTTATAAAATATTTTATTGTTGTTCCAGAACCAATACCAATAATACTATTATTATTTATATATTTTAAAGCAGCTTGAGAAGCAATTTTTTTAAATTTATTTGACATATATGTTTATTAATATTAAATATAAGTGTATAATATATATTATATTAACTATATAATTTTGTAAAAATTTATAATATAATTTAAATAAATTTTATATATGTATTTTTTTATGTTATTCTTATATATAAGGTTATTAATTTTTAACTATTATTTTTATATATTTTTTATATATAAAGTAAACTATTGAATTTTATTATGAGACAATAGAATGAAAAAATTAAAATTAATTGTATATTTATTATTTTGTATTTTTATATCAACACCAACATTAGTTAAAATTAATGCAACACCAATACCCCCTCAACTATCTAATAAAAAATTACCTAGTCTATCTAAAATGTTAGATAAAGTAATGCCGGCTGTTGTAAGAATAACAGTAGATAGTACTATTATACTTCATAATATTAATTTACCCCCAAATTTACAACAATATATGGGAGAACATCCACAATATTGTCAAGAAGGATCTATATTAAAGGGGACTTTATTATGTAAAGGAAATGATGATTCCATAATGGAATCAAATTATAGTTCATTAGCATCTGGTGTTATAATAGATGCTAAAAATGGATATATTATTACTAATAATCATGTTGTAGAAAATGCTAAAAAAATTGAAGTTGAATTATCAGATGGTCGTTCTTATGAAGCTACTATAATAGGTACAGATGAACTATTAGATATAGCATTAATTAAAATAAAAAATGCTAAAAATCTTGTAGGTTTTAAAATAGCTGACTCTGATAAGTTAAAAGTTGGAGATTATACTATTGCTATAGGTAATCCTTTTGGATTAGGCAATACTGCAACTACTGGTATTATATCTGCTTTAGGACGCAATGGAATTAATTCAACAAAACATTTTGAAAATTTTATTCAAACAGATGCTGCTATGAATAGTGGTAATTCTGGTGGTGCACTAATAAATTTAAATGGTGAATTAATTGGTATTAATACTGCTATAGTATCTCCAGATGGAGGAAATGTAGGAGTTGGGTTTGCTATACCTAGTAATTCGATTATAAGTTTAAGTCGCCAATTAATTAAATATGGTAGAATTAAACATGTTTCATTTGGTATTGTAGGAATAAGTGTTAATAAAGAATTAGCTCGTATTATGAATGCTCCTATTAAATGTATTGATGGAGGTACATTCGTTGGTAGTGTTATAAAAAATAGTACTGCATATAATGGTGGAGTTAAAGCTGGTGATATAATTACTGCATTAAATGGTAAAAAACTTAATGGTTTTTATTCATTAAGATCACTAATGAGTATATTGCCTGTTGGTTCTAAAGTAGATCTTACTGTTATACGTGATAGTAAAATTAGACATTTAACTCTTATATTACAAGAAGATAAAGAAAGTAAACTACACTATTCTATGATGTCTTCTGTAATAGAAGGTGGTATATTTAAAAATATAATAATTACTAAAGGCAAGAAGAAGTTTAGATATGTTAAAGTTACAAATGTATCTGACGGATCTTTTGCAGATGATATCGGTTTTGAACCAGAAGATATTATCGTAGATATTAATAAAATTAGAATTCATACTATAAAAGATATAAAAAGAATTATTTCATCTAAAAAGAAATCATCAATTCTTGTTATACATGTGTTAAGAGATAATTCTAATATGTATTTATTAACAATAGTACCTAGATATGTAGATTAATAAGTAGTTATTTAACGTAAATTAATTGTAATAAATTAAATTATTTATTAATATAACTAATTATTTGGCCCTTTAGCTCAGTGGTTAGAGCAAACGACTCATAATCGTTAGGTCGTTGGTTCAAATCCAACAAGGGCCATATTTAATGTTAATTTTTTCTTGTCATTTTTTTCTTTCATATTTATTATAAATAAATTAATAATTTTTTAAATTTTATTTAAAGGAAAATAATTTGTTATGTTTGAAACTAATTTAATAAAAAATAATCTACAAAAAATAAAAAAAAGAAATAATTTTATTAGGAATTTTCTTTGATTATTTAAAATTAAAAAAAAAATTATTTATTATAAATAATCAATTTAAAAATTCAAATATTTGGAAAAATATTAATTTTGGAAAAAATTTAAGTAAAGAAAAATTTTATATAGAAAATATTATATCTACTTTAGATATAATTAATCAAGAAATAGCAGATATTGATGAATTAATTACATTAGCTATTGATACTAATGATAATACTATATTACATGAATCTATTCAAATATTATATAATATAAAAAATAAATTGGATAAATTAGAATTTCAAAAATTTTTTATAAAAAAAAATGATAATAAAAATTGTTTTATTGACATAAAAGCAGGATCAGGAGGAATAGAATCACAAGATTGGGCACAAATGATTATGAGAATGTATTTAAAATGGGCAGAAAAAAAAAATTTTAAAACATGTATAATTAAACAATCTTCTGGAGAAAAAATAGGAATAAAATCAGCAACCATAAAAATAATGGGTAATTATGCTTTTGGTTGGTTACGAACAGAAAATGGTATTCATCGTTTAGTTAGAAAAAGTCCTTTTAATACATATGGCAGGCGTCATACTTCATTTAGTTCGACATTTATATATCCTGAAACTAATAAACATTCAAATATAATAATAAAACCAGATGATTTACGAATTGATGTATATAGATCTTCTGGAGCTGGTGGTCAACATGTTAATCGTACAGAATCAGCTGTAAGAATTACTCATATCCCTACGGGAATAGTGACTCAATGTCAAAATAATAGATCACAACATAAAAATAAATATCAAGCTATCAAACAAATAAAAAAAAAATTATATGAATTAGATTTTAAAAATAAAACAATAGCAAAACAAAAAATAGAAAATAGTAAGTTAAACATTAGTTGGAGTTATCAGATAAGATCTTATATATTAGATGATGCAAGAATTAAAGATGTACGTACAGGAGTAGAAACTAATAATATTCAATCTGTTTTAAATGGTAATATAGACATATTTATTAAAGCTAGTTTAAAAATAGGTTTATAAAAATATAGGATAATATTCATTATGTCTGAAAAAAAAAATATATATATTAAAATAATTAATAATGAAAGAGAAGCACGTATAAAAAAATTAATTAAATTACGAAAAAATAATAATGCATTTCCTAACAATTTTAAAATTAATGTTACATCTGATATTTTATATAAAAAATATAATAATATTAATTCTATTTTAGATAAAAAATTAGTATTTTATATTGCTGGACGTATTATTAATTTTCGCATTATGGGTAAAGCATCTTTTATTAAAATTAAAGATGAAACAGGATATATTCAAATATATTTATCTACTGATAGTTTATCTATAAAAAAATACCAAAATATTATAAAACAATTAGATCTTGGAGATATAATAGGTATTATTGGTAATATTTTTAAAACTAAAACTGGAGTTTTATCAATATATTCTAATAAATGTTATTTATTAACAAAATCTATAAGACCATTACCTAATAAATTTCATGGATTGAATAATCAAGAAATAAAATATAGAAAAAGATATTTAGATCTAATTGTAAATGATAAATCAAAAAAAATTTTTGAAATAAGATCAAAAATAATATTTATTATACGTAATTTTATGAATAAAAAAAATTTTATTGAAGTAGAAACACCAATAATGCAGATTATTCCTGGTGGAGCTACAGCTAAACCATTTATAACACATCATAATACTTTAAATTGTGATATGTATTTACGTATAGCTCCAGAACTATATTTAAAAAGATTAATTATAGGTGGATTTAATAAAATATTTGAAATTAATAGAAATTTTCGTAATGAAGGTATTTCTACACAACATAATCCTGAATTTACTATGATGGAGTTATATATAGCATATGCTAATTATACTGATTTGATGATTTTTTTTGAAAAAATGTTATTTTATATAGGTAAAAAAATATTAAATTCTAATAAGTTATTATTTAATAATAATGAATTTGATCTGAGTAAACCATTTAATAAATTAACTATGAAAGAATCTATAGTTTATCACTATCCTAATATTGATTATAATCATTTAAATAATTTTAATAAATTAATAGAGATTAGTAATATGTTAAAAGTTAAAATTAATTATAATTGGAGTATAGGAAAAATAATTTCTTCTATTTTTGAAGAAAAAATAATAAATAAATTAATTTCACCTACTTTTATTACAGAATATCCTACAGAAATATCACCATTAGCACGTAGAAATGAGTTAGATGAATCTATAACTGACAGATTTGAATTTTTTATTTGCGGAATGGAAATAGCTAATGGTTTTTCTGAATTAAATGATCCTGAAGATCAAAAAATAAGATTTGAACAACAAATGATTCGTAAAAATGAAGAGGATAATATTCAAGATCAATTTTATGATAAAGATTATATAGAAGCGTTAGAGTATGGATTACCGCCTACAGCAGGATTAGGTATTGGAATAGATAGATTAGTAATGTTATTTACAAATTCTACTTCTATTAAAGATGTAATTTTATTTCCTACTTTAAGACCTATTAAATAGAACTTAGAATTTTTTCAGCTTTTTTAACGATAGATATGAAATCTTCTGCTGTTAAAGAAGCTTTACCAATTAAAAAACCATTTATATCTTTTTGTTTAATAAACATATCCATATTATTTTCATTAATTGATCCTCCATATTGAATAATAATATTTTTAGATATTTTAAAATCTTTTTGAGAAATATATTCTCTAATAAATTTATGAATTTTTTGAACTTCTATTGGATTAGCTAATTGTCCTGAACCAATAGCCCAAATAGGTTCATAAGCTATTATAGTATTATTAAATGCTTCTATCCCATAATCATTTAAAATTACATCTATTTGTTTAACACAAATATCTTTTGTTTGATTCATATTTTTTTGTAATTCTGTTTCTCCTAAACATAAAATTGGTATTAAACCATTAGATTTAATTATATAAAATTTTTTAGATATATATTTATCAGTTTCTTTATGAAACATTCTCCTTTCTGAGTGTCCAACAATAACATATTTTACACCTATATCTTTTAACATATTTATTGATATTTCACCTGTAAAAGATCCAGAAAGATGAATATCTACATTTTGTGCTGTTAAACTCATTTGAATATTATTTAAATAAATGTTAAATAAATATAAATAAGGATAAGCGGGAGCAATAGAAATTTTACAATAATCTAATTTTTTTTTATTTAAAAATTTTTTTATTTTATTTATATAATCTTTTACAAATATAATACTACCGTTAAGTTTCCAATTACCAATAATTAAAAATGGTTTCATATTTAAAATTCTTTTTGATTTTAATGTTAATATTACCAATATTTTTCAATAGTAATATTTCCTGTTTTATTTTTTAAATTTTTAGATAATCCATAATTTTCTTGTAATAATTTTTGTGTATCATAAACCATTTGAGGATTACCACATAACATTATATGACTATTATTTTTTTTAATTAATAAACCTATTTTTTTTTCTAAAATACCATTTTGTATTAATTCTGGTATATGTCCTGTTAATAAATTATTTTGTTTTTTTTCTCTACTAGTAATAATTTGAGTAATTAACTTATTTTTAAATTTATTTTTAAGATTATATATTAAGTTAATATAACTAAGATCTGATATATATCGTACAGCATGTATTAAAATAATTTTTTTAAAGTTTTCTAAATAATTTCCATTTTGTAATATTGACAAATATGGTCCAATACCTGTTCCAGTAGATATCATCCATAAATTTTCACAATATTGGATATTATTAATAGTGAAAGTTCCTAAAGCATTTTTAGAAATCAGGATTTCATCATTATTTTTTAATTTATATAAATAAGGTGTTAAATGTCCTTTGGTATCTATATTTTTTATATAAAATTCATGATTAATATTTTTAGGACAGTTTATATAAGAATATGCTCTATGTATACGTTTACCATTTATAATTAAAGATAATTTTGCAAATTGACCTGGAATAAAAGAATTTATTTTTGCATTTAAAATAATAGAAAATAAATTATTTTTCCAATAATTTATTTTTTTTACTTTTCCTATAACCCAATCAGTCATATTTTTTAACCTTAAATATTTATAAAATTAATATATTTTAATTATTATTTTTTAAAATTACTTAATAAATATTATATATGGTTAGATATTAGTATTTAATGACAAAAATAACGTGTGTTATTAAATATTATAGATAAATGATTATATAATTAAATTAATTAAATTAACAACATGAATAACTTTTTTATCTTTTATAAATCTTCATATATAAATAATATATTTTATTATTAAATTTAAAATAAAATAAATACTACCTCCTTTAAATGAAAAAATATATCAAAAATTATGATGAACTTTTTAAAAAATAAATTTCCTTTCGTTTACTTTTATATTAGCTAATTTTTACAGTATTAATTCTATTCATTTGTCTAGCTCTATTAACTCTTATATTTAAAATTATACTATTTTTATTCTAAAAATAGTATTTAAATTTAACAAATTTTACTATTTTCTGCCCATAAATAATATTATTTATTTCACTTTTTTTTAGTATTTTACTCTTACTAAAAATAATAAGATTATTTTATTAATAAAATTTAAATTAGTAATTTATATAAATATATTATTATTAATGCATTTTATTTCAAATAATATTTTATCATTAATATTATATAATAATATACGTATATTATTTTTTTTTATCAATCAAAATTTTAACTCTATTATTAATAGATAGGATCTTTATTAATTTAATATAATGATTTTTTATAATAATATTAACAGTTTCTAAATTTAATTTTCTATTGAAAACTATTATTTTTCTAAAAAATAAAATTAGATCAATATTATATACGTTCATATTGATATATGTTTTTTTAAATTATTTTATTACTTAAAATATCACATGGATTTATATATTTAATAATAACATAAAATAAATTTAAAAATTTTTGTACAAATTCTAAAGTAATATTGGAATAAATAATATTGTTCTATAAAAGTTTTTTATTTTTTAGTTCTTTAAAATCATTATTATTAATAAATTTATTATTAATATAATATAAAATATTTTTTTAATAACAATTTTTATTATATTTTAAATATTATTTTTAAGAAAAGTATTATTTTTTTTATTAAAGTTTGTTTAAAAAGATAAAAATCAATTACGATTTATATCAATAGATTTTATATTATCAATATTCATAAATTTATTAAAATTAAGATATTATAAAATTTTAATTATATTATTTACTCTTAAGTTTTTTAAAAAAGATATGTTTCTTTAATACATATTAAATAATAATTTTATTCTATTAATTTTTAAATTAAAAAAAATATTAGATTTATACGAAACACTATTTAATACATATTTATTATTTTTTTATATAATAATTATTATTAATAATATTTGAATAATTATAATTATTTATAATTATAGTTATCAGATAATTTGTCAAATAAAATTATTTCTAATATAATTATTTATACTTTTTTTATATTGAATCATAAGAATTAATAATATATTATTATTTACTTCCATATATTAAATTATTAAAATATTCATTATAATGAAATTTAAGGGGTGTAGTTCAAATTGGTAGAGCATCGGTCTCCAAAACCGGTAGTTGGGGGTTCAAATCCCTCCACCCCTGGATTATTTATAAATAAAATAATATTTTTGTAAATTATACAATTAGTATAAAAATAATTTATTTAAAATAATTTTAATTCACTCAAAAAAGTATTTTCACAATTTTATTAAATAATATTATTTAATAAAATTTAAAAACGTAATTATATTTATTAAATTTAATAAATATAATTTACTTAATGAATATTAAAAATAATTTAATAATATCAATAAATAAACTCTCCTATATTTATCTAAGGAGTTTTGTATAAATATTAACTAAGACTAATATTGAATTATACATATAATTTTTTATAAATAAAAGAGGTAATAATTAATATGAATGGAGCAGAATGTATAATTCAAGCATTAAAAAAACAAAATGTAAAAACAGTATTTGGACATCCAGGAGGGGCTATTATGCCTCTTTATGATGCACTATATGATAGTGAAATTGAACATATATTATGTCGACATGAACAAGCAGCAGCTATTGCTGCTATAGGTTATTCAAGAGCTACTGGTAATATAGGAGTTTGTTTAGCAACATCAGGTCCTGGAGCAACTAATTTAATAACAGGTATTGCAGATGCTATGGTAGATTCTATACCCATTATAGCTATAACTGGACAAGTACCTACTACATTAATTGGAACAGATGCTTTTCAAGAAATTGATATTATAGGAATGTCTTTATCATGTACTAAACATAGTTTTTTAATAGATTCAATAGAATCATTAAATGATATTTTTGATAAAGCTTTTTTAATAGCTTTATCTAATAGACCAGGACCTGTTTTAATAGATATACCTAAAGATATACAATTATCTAATTTTATTCCTCAAAATATATATAATAAGTTTAAAATAAAAAATTTAACAAATAAAAAAAATATTTCAATAAAAAATATAAATAAAATTAACGATTTTTTAAAAAAATCTAATATGCCTATATTATATATAGGCGGAGGTGTAGGAATAGGTAATGCTATTTTTACATTAAAAAATTTTATTAAAAAAACAAAAATACCAGTAGTAGTTACATTGAAAGGTTTAGGATCTGTAGATAATACATATCCTTATTATCTTGGTATGTTAGGAATGCATGGTAATAAAGCTGCAAACTATGCTGTACAAAAATGTGATTTATTAATAGCTATTGGTGCTAGATTTGATGATCGTGTTACAGGAAATCCAAAAGATTTTGCTTCTAATGCATATATAATACAATTAGATATAGATTCATCTGAAATTAATAAAATTTGTAAAACAGATTTTCATTTATTAGGTAATTTAAACAATATACTCCCATTTTTACAAAAACCAAAAAATATTTTTGAGTGGCAAACTTATATAAAAAAAATAATAATAAAATATTCTTGGAACTACAAAAATTTCAATAAAAATAAAGTTTATGCACCTATTCTTTTAAAAAAATTATCAGATCTTAAAGATTATAATACTATTATTACTACAGATGTAGGACAACATCAAATGTGGACTGCACAACATGTTAATTTTACATCTCCAAAAAATTTTATTACATCAAGTGGATTAGGCACAATGGGATTTGGATTACCTGCAGCTATTGGTGCACAAATAGGACGTCCTAATGATACAGTAATATGTATCACAGGTGATGGATCATTTATGATGAACATTCAAGAATTAAATACAATTAAAAGAAAACAATTACCTATAAAAATTATATTATTAGATAATAAAAGATTAGGCATGGTTAAACAATGGCAACAATTATTTTTTTCTAAAAGATATAGTGAAACCATATTATGGGATAATCCTGATTTTTTATTATTAGCAAGTGCTTTTGGTATATCTGGAGAAAAAATAAATCATGTTAATCAAATAGATGTGAGTTTAAAAAATATGTTTAATAAAAAAAATGCATATATATTACATGTTTCTATAAATGAATCTGATAATGTTTGGCCATTAGTCCCTCCCGGTTATAGCAATGAAAATATGATAGAAGAAATTAAATGAATCAATATAAAATATATATTAACACGTATATAAGTCCTGAAATTATTGAACGTATTTTACGTATTATTCGTCATAGAGGATTTAGAATTTGTTATATGAAAGTTAATTCAGTATTAAAAATAGGTAATATACTTATTGAAATAATTGTAGAAAGTAAAAAACCTATAGATTTTCTTATAAAACAATTATCTAAATTAATAGATGTATTTGATATTAAAATAATCTAATAAATGTCATAATAATACTGCTAATTATAGTAGATAAGGAAATATTATAATGAAAACGAAAAAAGCAGATTTTATTTGGTTTAATGGAAATATAGTTAAATGGGAAAATGCAAAAATTAGTGTAATGTCACATGCATTACATTATGGAACTTCTGTTTTTGAAGGAATAAGATGTTATAAATCTTTTAAAGGTCCAGCTATCTTCCGTCATAAAGATCATATTGAACGTTTATATAATTCTGCAAAAATTTATCGTTTGCCATTAAAATTTACAATGAAAGATTTAATGAATGCAGTACATATTATATTAAAATATAATAAATTAGAAGAAGCTTATATAAGAATTTTAATATTTATAGGAGATGTGGGTTTAGGAGTGAATCCTCCTGAAAACTATTATACTGATGTAATAATTAGTTCGTTTTCATGGGGTAATTACTTAGGTAATAAAGCTATAATTAATGGTATTGATGCCATGATATCATCATGGAATAAAATAAGACCAAATACTATTCCTAGTATTGCAAAAGCTGGTGGTAATTATTTATCTTCTTTTCTTATTGGTAGTGAAGCAAGAAGGAATGGATATCATGAAGGAATATCATTAGATAGTTTTGGATTTGTATCGGAAGGAGCAGGGGAAAATATATTTAAAATAAAAGATGATATTTTATTTACTCCACCTCTTCATTCTTCAGTATTACCAGGAATTACTAGAGACTCAGTTTTAAAAATAGCTAAAAAAATAGGAATTAAAACAAAAGAAACTTTAATATTAAGAGAATCATTATACTTAGCAGATGAAATATTTATGACAGGAACTGCTGCAGAAATTACTCCAGTAAGGAGTATAGATGGTATTAAAATTGGTTACGGAAAAAGAGGTAAAATTACAAAAAAAATTCAACAAGAATTTTTTAATTTATTTGATGGAATAATAGAAGATAAATGGAATTGGTTAGATTATATTTATTAGATAAAAATTCAATTTTTAAAAATAAGAGAAAAAAAATAATGTCTAGTTATCGTTCATCTATTACTACAACAGGTCGTAATATGGCAGGAGCTCGTGCTCTTTGGAGAGCCACTGGAATGGATGATTCTGATTTTAAAAAACCAATTATTGCTATAGTTAATTCATTTTCACAATTTGTTCCTGGTCATATTCATTTACAAAAATTAAGTAAAATTATTTCAAAAGAAATAAAAAATATGGGAGGAGTACCAAAAGAATTTAATACAATAGCTATTGATGATGGTATTGCTATGGGTCATGAAGGAATGTTATATTCTCTTCCTTCTAGAGAACTAATTGCAGATTCAATAGAATATGTTATTAATGCTCATTGTGTAGATTCTATGATTTGTATTTCTAATTGTGACAAAATTACTCCTGGTATGTTAATGGCTAGTTTACGTTTAAATATACCTACTGTAATGATTTCTGGTGGACCAATGGAAGCTGGAAAAATAGATATTTTATCAAAAACAAGAAGAATTGATTTAGTAGATGCAATGGTAAATGCAGCTGATTTAAATAAATCAGATCAATATATTAATAAAATTGAAAATAATGCATGCCCTACATGCGGTTCATGTTCCGGAATGTTTACTGCAAATTCGATGAATTGTTTATTAGAAGTTTTAGGTTTAGCATTACCTGGTAATGGAACTTTATTATCAACACATATATATCGTAAAAAATTATGTATACAATCAGCTAAAATTATAGTTGATCTTACAAAAAAATATTATCTTAATAATGATCAAAGTGTTTTACCTAGAAATATTGCTAATAAAAAAGCTTTTGAAAATGCTATAATGGTTGATGTTGCAATGGGTGGTTCTACTAATACAATTTTACATATATTAGCTTTAGTACAGGAAGCAAATTTGAAATTAAATTTATCTCATATAGATAATTTATCGAAAAAAGTTCCATGGTTATGTATGGTATCTCCTAGTACTAGAAAATTTTATATTGAAGATTTTCATAGAGCAGGAGGTGTAATGTCTTTATTAGGTGAATTATATCGTATTGGACTAATACATTCTAATACAAAAAACATATTAGGATTAACTACAAAGCAAATGATATCTAAATATGATATTATTAATAATAAAAATGAAAATATCAAAAAATTTTTTTTAGCTGCACCAGGTAATATTAAAACTATACAACCTTTTACACAAAAAAATAAATGGTGTAATTTAGATAGGAATAGAAAAACTGGATGTATTAGATCATATAAATATTCTTTTAGTAAATATGGTGGAATAGCAGTTTTATATGGTAATATAGCTCAAGATGGATGTGTAGTTAAAACTGCAAGTGTAAATAAAAAATTAATGGTATTTAGAGGTCCAGCTAAAGTATATGATAGTCAAGAATCTGCAGTAAGTGATATACTAAATAAAAAAGTTTTTCCAGGAGATGTAGTTGTTATACGTTATGAAGGTCCTAAGGGTGGTCCTGGTATGCAAGAAATGTTATATCCAACATCTTATTTGAAATCAATGAAATTAGATCAAAGTTGTGCTTTAATTACAGACGGAAGATTTTCTGGTGGAACTTCTGGATTATCTATTGGACATATTTCACCAGAAGCTGCAAATAAAGGATATATTGCTTTAATAAAAAATGGAGATATTATTGAAATTAATATACCTAAGAGATATATTAATCTGCTTATTTCACAAGAAAAAATAAATTTAAGAATTAAAGAAGAAGAAAATCGTGGTAAATTATCTTACCATCCTCATAATATTCGTAAACGTAAAATATCTTTTGCATTAAAAGTTTATGCTGCATTAGCAACAAGTGCTGATAAAGGAGCGGTACGAGATAAAAATAAATTAAAAGATTTTAAATAATTTTATAAATAATATAAATCATATTTTTATATAATAATTATTATTAATTAATATCAATAATATTGATGGCATTAATTTTTTATTAAAATACTTTTATAATAATTTTTATTAAATTTTAATATCAGTTATTAATATTAAATAACAACAAAATATGCTGTTATATTGTCCATGATCAATTAATATTATTTACTATACAATTAAAATTGTTTTAATAAAAATATTAATAATTAACACTATTATGTATAAATATATTTATAATTTATAATTTAATATTATTTATATAAGGTTGTACAAATGAAAAATTATTTTAATAAATTAAATTTTCGTGAAAAATTAAAAAATTTAAGAAAATGTAGATTAATGAACTTTAGAGAATTTTCTAATGGAATTAATTATTTAAAAAATAAAAAAATAGTTATTATAGGATGTGGAGCACAAGGTTTAAATCAAGGACTAAATATGAGAGATTCTGGTTTGAATATATCTTATGCTTTGAAACAAAATTCTATTAAAAATAAAAATTTATCTTGGGAAAAAGCTTATAAAAATAAATTTATTATTGGTTCATATAATGAATTAATTCCTAATGCTGATTTGATAATTAATTTAACTCCTGATAAAAATCATAGTCAACTTTTACAAAATATAAAAAACTTAATAAAAGCTGGTGCTACATTAGGATATTCTCATGGTTTTAATATTGTAGAAGAAGGAGAAAAAATTCCTAAAAATATTAATGTAATTATGGTTGCTCCAAAATGTCCAGGAACAGAAGTAAGAGAAGAATATAAACGTGGTTTTGGTGTACCATCATTAATAGCTGTACATCAACAAAATGATTATAATAACAATGGATTAGAAACTGCAAAAGCTTGGGCTGTTGCTATAGGCAGTCATAAAGCAGGTATATTAGAATCTTCTTTCATTGCAGAAGTTAAATCTGATTTAATGGGTGAACAAACTGTTTTATGTGGTATGTTACAAACTGCTTCAATAATATTATTTGATCAATTAATTAATCGTAAAGTAAATAAAGAATATGCATCACAATTCATCCAATTTGGTTGGGAGTATATTACTGAGTCTTTAAAACAAGGAGGTATTACATTAATGATGGATAGATTAAATAATAAAAATAAAATTAGAGCTTACGAACTTTCTTTGATTTTAAAAAAAATTTTAAAACCATTATTCAGATTACATATGGATAATATTATTTCTGGAATTTTTTCTAAACAAATAATAGAAGATTGGAATAATAATAATAAAAATTTATTAAATTGGAGAAAAAAAATAGGAAATAATAAATTTGAACAAACTTTAGTTAGTAATAATATCATTATAAATGAACAAGAAATTTTTGATCGCGGATTACTTATGGTAGCCATAGTTAAAGCTAGTGTTGAATTATCATATGATATAATGATAGAAACAGGAATTTCACCAAAATCAGCATATTATGAATCATTACATGAATTACCTTTAATTGCAAATATCATTGCAAGAAAAAAATTATATGAAATGAATAAAGTAATATCTGATACAGCAGAATATGGTAATTATTTATTTTCTAATGAAGCTATACCCTTATTAAAAAATTTTATAAATAGTTTAAAAGATGAAGATTTAGGAATTATAGATATGAAAAATATATCTATAAATAATAAATATTTATTAGATATTAATCTTACTACTAGAAATCATTCAATTGAAAAGATTGGTTATATATTACGTAAATATATGACTGATATGAAAGTCATTTCAAAATAATTATTATTATATTTATTTACTCTCTTAAATTAAATTTTTTAAGAGAGTAAAGTTATATATATTTAGTTTATGTAAAAATATTATCTATATTTAAATATATATTATATTTTTTTACTTATTAATTTTTCAATTAATAATATTATTATATGAATTATTTTAATATGTATTTCTTGTATTCTATCTGAATAACCATTATACATTACTGCTATTTCTATATCACTTAAATCTTTCATTTCACTTGTAGAATTATTGCCATTTAATAATATTATTTTCATATTTCTTTGTTTTGCAGTATGTAATGCATTAAGTATATTAGTAGATTTTCCAGAAGTAGTTAAAGCAAACAAAACATCATTAGGTTGACCTAATGCTTCTATATAACGAGAGAAAACATATTCATAACCATAATCATTACTAACACAAGAAAAATGAGATACATCTGATATACATAATGCAGGATATGCAGGTCTTTTATTTCTATATTTTCCAGTTAATTCTTCTGCAAAATGCATAGCATCACAATGTGAACCACCATTACCACAAGAAATAACTTTATTATTGTTTAAAAAAGATTTAACAATTAAATCAGCTGCTAATTTAATATTATTAATGTTGTTACTATTTTTAATAAAATTTTTTAAAACATTAGATGCTGATAATAATTCTAAATTAATAATCTCATTATACATTATATAGTCTTTATTAAAATATTTTAACTTGAATAATTAATTATTAAAAAGTAATTTTAACTTATATAACAAAATTTAACAATAATTGTTAACAAGAAATATATTAAATATATAATATTAATTTTAGTAAAATTAAATACTTTGGAGGTTTATTTGATTAAAAACAAAGCATTTTTAATAATGGAAGATGGAACAAAATTTGTTGGTAAATCTATTGGAATTAATGGAATAGTTATAGGAGAAGTAGTTTTTAATACATCTATGACTGGATATCAAGAAATACTTACAGATCCATCTTATTATAAACAAATTTTGATTTTTACATACCCACATATTGGAAATGTTGGTATTAATAAAGAAGATGAAGAATCATCTAAAATTTATTTAAAAGGACTTGTTATTCATAACTTATCTAAAATATCAAGTAATTATAGAAGTCAAAATACTTTAGATATTTATTTAAAAAAAAAAAATGTAGTTGCTATTTCAGATATTGATACTCGTCAATTGACACGTTTATTACGTAATAAAAAAATTAATATTGGCTGTATTATCACTACTAATATAGTAAATATTAATTTACAATATTTTATAAATAAAATGAAACAATTTTCAAATTTACAAGAATTAGATTTAGTTAAAGAAATAACAACTAATAGAAATTATTCTTGGATTAAAGGAAATACTAATTATAAAATAATAAAAAAAAATATAAAGAAAAAATCTTTACTACCTATGAATATAATAGCATTTGATTTTGGGATTAAAAAAAATATTTTAAATATTTTAGTAGATCTTGGATGTCATGTAACTGTTGTTTCTGCTCATACAGATTTTAAAAAAATTATAGATTTTAATCCAGATGGAATTTTTTTATCTAATGGACCAGGAAATCCTGAATTATGTTTTTATGCTATTTACTCTGTAAAACAATTATTAAAAACAAATATTCCAATTTTTGGAATATGTCTTGGACATCAAATTCTTGCACTTGCCAGTGGTGCTAAAACAAAAAAAATGTTCTTAGGACATCACGGAAGTAATCATCCCGTAAAAGATATAAAAACTAACAAAATATTTATAACAACACAAAATCATGGTTTTACAGTAGATATAAATAGTATACCAGTTAATTTAAAAATAACACATAAATCATTATTTGATAATACTATACAAGGTATTCATCGTATTGATAAACCTGCTTTTGGTTTTCAAGGACATCCTGAAGCTAGCCCAGGTTCTCATGATGCTTCTATATTATTTGATTACTTTATAGAATTAATTCAAAAATATTGTTTAGAAAAATATGAGAGATTATAATAATGCCAAAAAATATTAATATAAAAAGTATTATGATTTTAGGTGCTGGTCCTATAATTATAGGACAAGCATGTGAATTTGATTATTCAGGAACACAGGCTTGTAAAGCTTTAAAAGAAGAAGGATATAAGTTAATTTTAATTAATTCTAATCCAGCTACTATTATGACAGATCCTGATATTGCTGATATTACTTATATAGAACCTATACAATGGGAAATTATAGCAAAAATTATAAAAAAAGAAAAACCTGATGCTATTTTACCAACTATGGGTGGACAGACAGCTTTAAATTGTATTTTAGATTTAAATAAAAATAATATTTTAAATAAATTCAATGTAAAAATTATTGGAGTTACTATTGAAGCAATTCATAAAGCTGAAAATCGTTATTATTTTTCAAAAATTATAAAAAAATTAGGTTTGAATATAGCTATATCGAAAATTGTTAATAATATTGATGAAGCTATTAACTTTGTAAATAAAATTGGATTCCCATGTATTATTAGACCATCTTTTACTATGGGTGGTAGTGGAGGTGGTATAGCAAATAATTTAAAAGAATTTATAAATCTTTGTAAAATAGGTATAAATTTATCTCCTAATAAAGAATTATTAATTGATGAATCTTTAATAGGATGGAAAGAATATGAAATGGAAGTCATAAGAGATAAAAACGGAAATTGTATTATTATATGTTCGATTGAAAATATTGATTCTATGGGTATTCATACTGGAGATTCGATAACTGTTGCTCCTGCTCAAACTTTATCTGATAAAGAATATCAGATAATGAGAAATGCTTCTATATCTATAATGAAAGAAATTGGAATAGAATCAGGTGGATCTAATGTACAATTTGCTGTAAATCCTAAAAACGGTAAATTAGTAGTAATTGAAATGAATCCTCGTGTATCACGATCATCTGCTTTAGCTTCTAAAGCAACAGGATTTCCTATAGCAAAAATATCAGCAAAATTATCTGTAGGATATACATTAGATGAATTAATGAATGATATAACTGATAAAAAAATTTCAGCTTCTTTTGAACCTAGTATTGATTATGTAGTTATAAAAATACCAAGATTTAATTTTGAAAAATTTACTGGGGCTAATGATAGGTTATCTACACAAATGAAATCTGTAGGGGAAATTATGTCTATAGGAAGAACATTTCAAGAATCTATTCAAAAAGCTTTACGAAGTTTAGAAATAGGAATTAATGGTTTTACACCTATCATAAAAAATTTCAGTAAAAAAAATTTAAATTTAATTATACATGAATTAAAAGTACCTGGACCAGATAGAATTAGATTTATAGCTGATGCTTTTAGATTAAATATGTCAATAAAAGATATTTATTCTTATTCTAAGATAGATCCTTGGTTTTTAACTCAAATAAGAGAAATAATTATTATTGAAAATAAAGTAAAATTTTTAGGTATAAATTATTTAAAAAATAAAAATAATTTTTTTAATTTAAAAAAAAGAGGATTTTCAGATTCTCGATTAGCTGATTTATTACAAACATCTGAAAATAAAATACGTAATTTACGTTATAATCATAATTTACATCCAGTATATAAAAGAGTAGATACATGTGCAGCAGAATTTGAAACTAATACTGCATATATATATTCTACGTATGCATTAGAATGTGAATCTAATCCTAGTAATTATAGTAAAAAAATTATGATCTTAGGAAGTGGTCCTAATAGGATTGGTCAAGGAATAGAATTTGATTATTGTTGTGTACATGCTGCTATGGTTTTGCGTGAAAATAATTTTGAAACTATTATGGTAAATTGTAATCCTGAAACAGTTTCTACTGATTATGATATTTCAGATCGTTTATATTTTGAACCTATTACTTTAGAAGATATATTAGAAATTATTAGAATAGAAAAACCTCAAGGAGTTATTATACAGTATGGAGGACAAACTCCATTAAATTTAGCTAAGTTATTAGAAAATCAAGGAGTAAATATTATAGGAACAAGTCCATCTTCTATTGATAAAGCTGAAAATAGAAAAAAATTTCAATATATTGTTAAATCTTTAAAGTTAAAACAACCAGAAAATTTTATTGTATATAATTTAAACGAAGCAATAAAAAAATCTAAAATAATTGGTTACCCTATAGTAATTAGACCTTCTTATGTATTAGGAGGTAGATCTATGGAATTAATATATAATATAGATGATTTAAAAAAATATTATGATATTAATGATACTCCTGTTTTATTAGATAAATTTTTAGATAATGCAATAGAAGTAGATGTAGACGCTATTTGTGATGGAAAAAATATTTTTATTGGGGGGATAATGGAACATGTAGAACAAGCTGGTATACATTCTGGTGATTCTGCTTGTTCTTTACCTACAAATAATCTTAGTGATTTTATTTTAAATAAAATTCGATCTCAAGTAAAAAAATTAGCTATAGCAATTAATATTTGTGGTTTGTTTAATATACAATTTGCTATTAAAAATAATGAAGTTTATTTAATAGAAGTTAATCCAAGAGCTTCACGTACTATACCATTTATATCTAAAGCTATAGGAATACCTTTAGCAAAAATAGGAACTTTAGTAATGGTTGGTAAATCTTTAATTGATTTAAAAATTAGTAAAGAAATTATTCCTAATTATTTTTCTGTAAAAGAAGTGGTTTTTCCATTTAATAAATTTTATGGTGTAGATCCAATTTTAGGCCCTGAAATGCATTCAACAGGAGAAGTAATGGGTATTGGATATTCTTTTGATGAAGCTTTTGCAAAAGCTATGCTAAGTATAAATATTAATATAAATAAAATTGGTTCAGTATTAATTTCTGTTAGAGATCAAGATAAAATTGCAGTTATTCCATTAGTAAAACAATTAATTGAATATGGTTTAAAAATTGATGCTACGAATGGCACTGCTAAATTTTTACAACATAAAAATATTAAAGTTAATATTGTAAGAAAAGTAACAGAAAAATCACCTAATATTATAGATTTAATAAAAAATAAACATTATAATTATATTATTAATACTACATCAATTAAAAGTTCTATTGAAGCATCTAAACTTATTAGAATTTCTGCTTTGGAAAATGGCATTCATTGTGATACAACAATTAATGGTTCTAAAGCTACAATATTAGCTATGGGTATTAATCCTAAAAAAAGAATATTTTCTTTACAAGAAATTAATAAAACATTGATTTAAATTTTATAAGTAAAAAATATATTTATTATATGATATTTGAAATGTTATTATTTAGTGATAAATATATTTTATTATTTTAAATAATATACTATAATTAACAAAGAAATAATTTCAGTAAGATATGATTAATATAGAAAGATATTTTCTTAATAAAAATTATGTTGATTTTTCAAATGATCTATTAAAATTAATTTTATTAGATACATGGAGTTTTATAATTATACAAGGACAAGATAGTAAAATTTTTTTACAAAATCAACTTACAATAGATATTAATGAATTAGATAATCATCCATTGCGTTTTTTTAATGCATTACATTGCAATGTTAAAGGAAAAATATTCACAAATATGCATATATTTAAATATAAATATGGATATTGTTATATTATTAAAAAAAATATTGTTAAACATTATTTAAAACAAATAAAAAAATATATTTATTTTTATAAGATAAATTTTTTTTTACAGAAATCACAAATTCTTTTAGGATTATCAGGAGTAAATTCGAATAAAATTTTATCTCAAATATTTAGTAAATATAAATTTTGTTCTAATGAACAAAATTTATTTATTTATAATAATAATATTTTTTTAAAGTTTATAAGTCCTATAAAAAGATATTTTATGATTTTAGATGAAAAACATGCAAAATTTTTAATAAAATATATAATTAATAGCAAAATATTAATATATGATAGTGATCAATGGACTAAATTTTATATGGAAATAGGTTATCCTATTTTTAATAAAGATAATAGTATTAAATTTTTTGCTCAAGATTCTAATATGGAAGTTTTTAATGCTATTAATTTTAATAAAGGATGTTACTTAGGACAAGAGATAATTAGTATTTCTAAAGTTAAAAAAAAGAAAAATAAATCATTATTTTTATTAGAAGGTACTGCTAATTTTAAACCATCATTTTGTGATGGATTAGAATTTTGTAATAATCCAAAGACAGATATCCATAAAATATATTCAAGAGGAGGTATATTATCTGCAATAAAATTTAATAATAATATTATTTGGATACAAGCAATATTAAAGAAAGAATGTCAATTCTTTTCTTCAATAAAATTAATAAAAGATAAAAATAGTAATTTTTTTATTAAAAAATTTAATTAATTAAATAAATTTTATTTTCTAATAATAAATTATTAAATTAATATTATATATTATAATTAAATTAATCATTTTGTAAGTAATTAAATATTTTAAAAAAATTAAATATTTATGTATTATTAATTTTTATTATATAGTTATTTAGTATAATAATAGGAACTGAAAAAAATGAAAAAAATAGTTACTATAATTTTTACAGTATTTATTGGTTTTTGTTATAATATAAATAATGTTATAGCTGATACTATTAAGAATGACTGGTATTTAGGATCAAAAATCGGATGGTCTCAATATGATAATCTTTTAGGTTATTCTACTAAAGAACAAGATGATGAAAAAGTTAATAAATTAGGTAGTGGATTATTTATAGGATATAAAGAAAACGAAATTTTAAATTTTGAATTAGGTTATGATTGGTTAGGATTAGTTTCTTATACTGAAAAAAATTTAACTAATTTATTTAAAGCACAAGGTGTACAATTATCTGCTAAAATGATTTGTCCAATTTATGGAGGTTTAGATCTTTATGGTCGTTTAGGTGCTATTGTTACACGTATAGATGTTCAAGATACTAATAATATTAGGTATTATTATAATGCTACACCATTATTTTCTTTTGGTAGTGAATATAAATTAAATAATAATTGGTCTTCTAGATTAGAATATCAAATTGCAAGAAAAATTGGTGATAGTTATTTTCTTGGAAAAGAAACTAATAATGCGATGTTAGTATTTGGTTTATCATATTCTTTTGATAAACATAAACCTACTGAATTAATTGATAAAATTTTTGTTAGAAGATTAAGTAATCGACGTTTTCACTTAAAATCTAAAATATTTTTTAAATATGATGATTTTAATTTACAAAATAAATCTAAAATGATGTTAAATCAAGTTGCTCATAAATTAAAATTTATTGAATATAAAAATCATTTTGCACATATTATAGGATATGCTGATTTTATTGGTAAAAAAAAATATAATTTATCTCTTTCTAAAAAAAGATCTGATATAGTATCTAAATATTTAATTTTACAAGGTGTATCAGGAAATTATTTGTATGTCCAAGGAGTAGGAAGTATTAAATCAGAAAATAATACAGATTGTAAAAAATTAAAAAATTATAAATTATTAAAACAATGTTTAGCATCAGATCGTGTTGTAGAAATAGATATTACAGGTTCTTATGCTAATTTACTAAAACCTTTATTCACAAAAAAATAATTTTTTAACCCAAAATAAATAAGTAATACAGAAATATATATTTCTGTATTACTTATTTAAGTATAATAACGTAAATAATTAATTATTTATTATTTAATATATTAAATAATAATAATTAATTATTTAAAATTAATTAATATTAAATTTTATAAATAATATTCTTATTAAGATTATTTAATCATGTGTAAAAAAAATTTTTTTTCCAAAAAAGAATTAATTATTGCTAGTCATGGAAAATTATTTAAAAATACAAATCCTAAATTATCATCAAATAAAATGTTATTAATAGATAAAATTGTTAAAATTACAAAATATGGAGGAAAATATAATAGAGGATATATAGAAGCAAATCTATATATTAATCCTAAAATATGGTTTTTTTCTTATCATTTTATTGATGATCCTATCATGCCAGGATGTTTAGGATTAGATTCCATGTTTCAGTTAATTGGATTTTATTTAGGATGGTTAGGTAGTAAAGGTAAAGGTAGAGCTTTAGGAGTAAAAAATGTGAAATTTATTAGAGAAGTTTTACCAACATCTAAAAAAATTACTTATTGTATTCATTTAAAACGTATAATTAATATAAATTATATAATTGGTATAGCAAATGGAATAGCATTAGTTGATAATAAATTAGTATATCAAGCTAATAATTTAAAAGTAGGTTTATTATAAATATCTAATTAAAACAAATGCCCGAAGGTGGAATTGAACCACCGACACGGGGATTTTCAGTCCACTGCTCTACCAACTGAGCTATCCGGGCATATTAACAATGTTTATTATGACAATAATTACCATCTAACGTCAATAGTTTATTATTAATAATATACTATTATTTCTTAATAAATTATTTTTATAAAATAAATATTTCTATAAAAAAACTTAACATAATTGATAAACTAGTAATTACAATACCTGGAATTAAAAAAGAATGATTAAAAATATAATTTCCTATCTTAGTTGAACCAGTATCATCCATTTCTACCGCAGATAATAAAGTTGGATATATTGGAAATAAAAAAAGAGCTGAAACAGCAGTAAATGATCCTATTATAATTTTAGGAGAAATGCCTAAAGTAATTAAATTTGGAATAATAGCTTTGGTTGTTGCTGCTTGAGAATAAAATAGAGATGTTATAAAAAATAAAATAATAGATAATACCCAAGGATATTGTTGTACTATATTTAAAATAATAAATTTCATTTCATGAATATGAGATTTAATAAAGGTATCTCCTAACCAAGATACTCCCATTACACAAATACAAGCATTAATACCTGATTTAAAAATTTTTGTATCAGTAATTTTTTTTATTTTAATTTTACATATAATTGATATTATTAATGCAGTTGTTAACATAAATATTACTGTTGATTCTGTTCTTGATAAAATTTTTGTTTGGTTAAAAAATACATAATCACATAAAACATTATATATAAGTATTGTTATAATTCCTATTAAAAATAATAAAATTGAATATTTACCATTTTTTTTATTTTTTAATTTTTTATTAAAAGAAAAATTCTGTTCATTTAGTAAATTTTTATTTTGTTTATTAAATAAATTAATTATTATTGAAGTAATTAAAATTGATATAAATGTTGATGGAATTAAAATTATTAATAATTGATTATAACTAATCCCTAATGGATCTAGTATTTTTGATAAATATATTAATGATGCAGATATTGGTGATGCTGTAACTGCTATTTGAGATGACACTACAGATAATGATAATGGATATACTGGTTTTATACCATTTTTTTTAGATATATTAATAATAACAGGAAATATTGAAAGTGCAGTATATCCAGTTCCTGAAAACAAGGTAATAAAATAAGTTACTATAGGCGAAAGAATAATAATATATTTTTTTCTTTTAGATAGAATTTTATTTATATAAAATACCAAATATTCTATACCTCCAGATAATTTTACAGTAGAAATTGCAATTATCACAGATAAAATTATTTCTATTACATCAAATGGAATGTTACCAATTTTGTTATGAAAAAATATTGTTAATATTAATACACCAAAAGTGCCAAATAAACCTAATGCCATACCACCGAATTTACAACCTAAATATATGAGTAGTAAAATAATAATTAATTCAATAAAAATCATAATATTCCTTTTATTTTAGTTTTATTTATATTATTTAAAAATAAACAATATAGTTATAAACTACACTTTTTATAAAAAAAATTCTATTTCTCATTATTTTTTGATACAATTATTACATAATAAATTATATTTAAAATTTTTTAAAATATAGACCTTGAAACCGATAAAATATGTCCTTATCTTTCAGGTCACCTTACTTAATAAAATAAATGAATATTGATTGATAGTTTTATTGATATATCTAATTAAAAGGAGAATTTAATGAATATTCGTCCATTGCATGATCGTGTTATTGTTAAAAGAAAAAAAATTGAAACTAAATCTTCAGGTGGTATTGTATTAACAGGTTCTGCTATTGGTAAATCTACACGTGGAGAAGTTTTAGCTGTAGGTAAAGGCCGTATTTTAGATAATGGTCAAGTAAAACCATTAGATGTAAAAAAAGGAGATATAATAATATTTAATGATGGTTATAATGTTAAAATAGAAAAAATTGATGATAAAGAAGTACTAATAATGTCAGAAAGTGATATTTTAGCTATTGTAAAAGAATAATTTTTTTACAAAAAATGTTTATTTCTAATAATTAGTTTAATTTAAATGAATTAAGGAGCATTTAAAATGGCAGCTAAAGATGTAAAATTTGGTAATGATGCTCGTGTAAAAATGTTACGTGGTGTAAATGTATTAGCTGATGCAGTAAAAATTACTCTTGGTCCAAAAGGAAGAAATGTAGTTTTAGATAAGTCATTTGGTGCACCAGCTATTACTAAAGATGGAGTAACAGTAGCTAGAGAAATTGAGTTGGAAGATAAGTTTGAAAATATGGGAGCACAGATGGTAAAAGAAGTTGCTTCTAAAGCTAATGATGTTGCTGGTGATGGAACAACAACAGCTAGTGTTTTAGCACAAGCTATTGTTAGCGAAGGATTAAAAGCTGTTGCTGCTGGAATGAATCCTATGGATTTAAAAAGGGGAATAGATAAAGCAGTAATAGCTGCAGTAGAAGAATTAAAAATACTTTCTGTACCTTGTACTAATGCTAAATCTATAGCTCAAGTGGGAACTATTTCTGCTAATGCGGATGAGGCAGTTGGTGATTTAATTGCACAGGCTATGGAAAAAGTAGGTAAAGAAGGAGTTATTACAGTTGAAGAAGGAAGTGGATTACAAGATGAACTAGATGTTGTTGAAGGAATGCAATTTGATAGAGGATATTTATCTCCATATTTTATTAATAAATCAGAATCTGGAACAGTTGAACTTGAAAATCCATTTATATTATTAGTTGATAAAAAATTATCTAATATACGTGAAATGTTACCTATTTTAGAAATGGTAGCTAAGGCAAATAAATCATTATTAATAATTGCTGAAGATGTTGATGGAGAAGCATTAGCTACTTTAGTAGTAAATACTATGCGTGGAGTAGTAAAAGTAGCTGCAGTTAAAGCTCCTGGTTTTGGAGATCGTCGTAAAGCAATGTTACAAGATATAGCAATTTTAACAGGTGGAAATGTTATTTCTGAAGAAATTGGTTTACAATTAGAAAAAACTAAATTGAGTGATTTAGGACAAGCAAAACGTATTGTAATAAATAAAGATACAACTACCATAATAGATGGTATGGGCAAACAAAACAATATTTCTGGTCGTGTAGTACAAATAAGACAACAAATAGATGAAGCTACTTCAGATTATGATCGTGAAAAATTACAAGAAAGAGTAGCGAAATTAGCTGGAGGAGTTGCTGTATTAAAAGTTGGAGCTGCGACTGAAGTAGAAATGAAAGAAAAAAAAGCAAGGGTAGAAGATGCATTACATGCTACTAGAGCAGCTGTAGAAGAAGGAGTTGTTGCAGGTGGTGGTGTTGCATTAGTTCGTGTTGCAGCAAAATTATGTAATTTAATTGGTCAAAATGAAGATCAAAATATGGGTATAAAAGTTGCATTAAGAGCTATGGAAGCTCCATTGCGTCAAATAGTATCCAATTCTGGTGAAGAACCATCTGTTGTAGCAAATAATGTTAAAGATGGTCATGGTAATTATGGTTATAATGCAGCTAGTGAAGAATATGGTGATATGATTAAGTTTGGTATTTTAGATCCAACTAAAGTAACACGTTCTGCTTTACAATATTCAGCATCTGTTGCAGGTCTTATGATTACTACAGAATGTATGGTAACAGATTTACCAAAAAATGAAAAATCTGAAATGAATAATAATACACCTTCATCTGGTATGGGTGGCGGTATGGGTGGTGGTATGGGTGGTATGATGTAATAATATAAAATATATTTTTATATTACATTTTAAAATTAATAGTATAAATTGTTTAGTTTTTTTGCTGTGCTTTATTATAAAGCACAGCATTTATTTATTGTTTTAAAACATACCAATATTTATAAAATGTTTATTTTTATAGGTTATATAATAATGATTAATTATTCTAGTAATAATTTTAAAATTGGTATGAAATTTATATTTTTAAATGAACCATATTTCATAGAATCTAGTGATTTTATTAAACCAGGGAAAGGTCAAGCATTTGTTAGAGTTAAAATGCGTAATATAATCAATGAAAAATTAATTGATAAAACTTTTAAATCTACTGATTCTTTAAATACTGCAGATATTATAGAAAATAATTTGATATATTTATATACTGAAAAAAATAATTTTTATTATTTTATGTATAAAAAAAATTTTGAACAAATAATAATTAATAAATTAATTATAAAAGATAAATATAAATGGTTAGTTTCTAATCAAACTTATAATATAGTATTTTGGAATAAAGTTCCTATATTTATAAATTTACCAAATTTTATTAATTTAACAATTATTAACACAAATATGAATATAAAAAATGAAACAATAAATAACGTTAACAAACAAGCAATACTTAGTAATGGAGAAATAATTAAAGTTCCATCATTTATTAAAATAGGTGATAAAGTTAAAATAGATATTAGATATAAATCTTATATTTCTCGTATTAAAAAAAAATAATCTATTATAAAATAATAATTTTAAAATATATATTTTATACAAATATTTAATAAAAAATTTTTTTATAAAAAATAAGTAATTATCTTTTAAATTCAAAAATTATAAAATAAAATAATTATTATTATATAGAACTGAAATTTAATTAATGATATAATAAGATATTTGTTGATAAATTTTTATTTATATTAAAATTTTAAATTTTTTAGTATTTAAATAAACTTTTATAAATGTAATATTGAAATCAAATTTAATATATTTTAAGTATGATTAAAAATAATAATTTAATATGGATAGATCTAGAAATGACAGGATTAAATCCTAATTTAAATCGTATTATTGAAATAGCTATCTTAATTACAGATAATAATTTAAATATATTAATAGAAGGACCTATTATAGCAATTCATCAACCAAAAAAAGAATTAGATAAGATGGATTTATGGAATATAAATACACATAAAAAAACTGGATTAATTAATAGAGTTAATCAAAGTATATTTAATGAAAAAAAAACTGAAAAATATATTTTAAACTTTTTAAAATTATGGGTATATCCACAAAAATCTCCTATGTGTGGAAATAGTATTTGTCAAGATAGAAGATTTATATATAATTATATGCCTAATTTAGAAAAATATTTTCATTATCGTAATATTGATGTAAGTTCTATAAAAGAATTAATAAAAATATGGAAAAAAAACACTTTTATTAAATTTTACAAAAATAAAACACATAGTGCTATACAAGATATATATCAGTCATTAGAAGAATTAAAATTTTATAGAAAAAATTTTTTTAATATTTAATTATATATTTATATAAAATATTGACAATAAAATAGTATTTTTATTACTATAAAAATAATTTTTTGAAATTTGTTCAATTATGCGGGAATAGCTCAGATTGGTAGAGTACAACCTTGCCATGGTTGGGGTCGCGAGTTCGAATCTCGTTTCCCGCTTAAAATAATTGATTAATTAAAATAAATGTCTATAAAAATATTACCTAAAGAAATTATAAAACAAATAGCAGCTGGAGAAGTTATTGATAGACCATCAGCAGTTGTTAAAGAACTTATTGAAAATAGTATTGATGCTTTATCATCTCAAATAAATATCTTTATTGAAAAAGGAGGAGTTAAATTAATTAAAATTCAAGACAATGGAATTGGTATGTCTAAAAATGATCTATTATTATGTTTAACAAAATATGCAACAAGTAAAATAAAAAATTTAAATGATCTAGAATCTTTTAAAAGTTTTGGTTTTAGAGGTGAAGCATTAACTAGTATTAAAAATATATCTAGAATAAAAATTATTTCAAAAACAGTATATCAAAAAATAGCTTGGGAAATATATACAGAAGGTATGGATAGCAATATAATTTATGTAAAACCATCACCAAATTCTGTAGGCACAACAATAGAAGTATTAGATCTTTTTTATAATATTCCAGTTCGGAGAAAATTTATACCTAATAATAAGATAGAATTTATATATATTAAAAATATAATTAAATCTTTTATTTTAATGAAATTAAATATAGGTATTAAATTTGTTTATAATAATAAAATTATTTATAATTTTTCAAATGTAAAAAATAATATTTCTTATATTAATAGAATTGATAAAATATGTGGTAAAGATTTTATTAATCAATCATTAAAAATAAATTCAAATTATGATAAAATGAGTTTGTTTGGTTGGATCACAATTCCTGAAAATAAATATTATTCGAACAATATAAAAAAATATTTTTATATTAATAATCGTATTATTCATAATAAATTTATTAATCATATCGTTAAAGAAATATGTAAAATTAAATTTGGTTTATATTATCATCAATCATTTTTAATTTATTTGGAAATAGAACCAAATCAAATTGATATTAATATACATCCACAAAAAAAAGATGTAAATTTTTTTCAATTAGAATTAATTTATAATTTTTTTTATAAAAGTATATTAAATTCTTCATTTTATTATGAAAAACACTGTTTAAATAAAAACAAAAAAAATAATAATTTTATTAAAGAAAATAAATTGATTATAACAAAAAATTTAAAAAATATAGGTGATGATTATAATAATAATTTTTTTAACCAAATTAAGAAAAAAAAATTAGTTATATTAAAAAATATTCCTCTTTTTCATTTTAAAAATTTTGGTATATTAAGAACAATAATAAAAAATACTTGGATTATAGTCGAAAAAAATGATATTTTATTTTATTTGTCTGTAAAAGAAATAGAATTTTTTTTATTAGAAATTAAATATAAATTTTATTTAGAGAATAAAAATAATATCGAAATCATTTTTTTAAATTTACCAATAAAATTAATTCCAAAAGAATTAGATATTTTTAAAAAATTAAAAAAAATTTTAAAAACTTTAGGATTTAACTTTATTATAGATAAATTTGATAAATATCAATTAAAATTAATATCGATACCATCTTTATTACTAAATTTTAATTTGCAATTATTTTTCATAAATTTGTTTAAATATTGTCTAATTAAAAGTAATATTACTTTTACAAAAATATTAAAATGGATTTTTTTATATGTTATTAATATAACAAAATTATGGGATTATTTTAAAATAATTGATTTATTAATGGAGTTTGAATTATTCATTTCAAATAATAATACTATTATTATTAAAAAATTATTTTATCCAATAACTTTTAATCATATATAATATGAATAATAAATTATCACCAATAATATTTTTAATGGGTACTACAGCTTCAGGAAAAACTTATTTAGCAATGAAATTATCTAAAATTTTTCCTATTGAATTAATAAGCGTAGATTCTTCTTTAATATATAAATGGATGGATATAGGAACAGCTAAACCAAATAAAAAAGATCTTTATTACGTAAAACATTGGTTAATTGATATTAAAGAACCTCATGAATACTATTCTGTATCTGAATTTTATTATAATGTTTTAAAAATTATTAAACTAATAATAAAAAAAGGAAAAATACCATTATTAGTTGGTGGTAGTATGTTTTACTATAAAAAACTAATTGAACCAATTTCTCCTTTACCATCTACTAATATTCAAGTTCGTAACTTTATTATTAATAAAATTAAAAATAATGGTAAATATCAAACTTTACATGATTTATTAAATAAAGTAGATTCATATTCTGCAAATAAAATTCATCCTTCTGATTTACAAAGAAATTTAAGAGCATTAGAAGTGTTTTTTTTAACAGGTAAACCATTAAGTAAATTAATAAAAATTAAAAAAAATAAAATTCCTTATAAAATATATCAATTTGCTCTTACTTATTATGATCGTAATAAATTATATAATGCTATAAATACAAGATTAATGAAAATGTTTCAATTAGGATTTGAAGTAGAAGTAAGAAATCTTTTATATAATAAAAAATTACAAATAAATTTTCCTGCAATGCGTTGTATTGGTTATAAACCAATGTATTCTTACATTAATAATGAAATAAATTATACAGATATGTTTAATCAAATAATTTTATCTACACGTCATTTAGCTAAAAAACAATTAACATGGCTTAGAAATTGGAATAATGTACATTGGTTAAATAGTGAAAATTTAGATTTTGCATATAATTCTATAATAAAAATTATAAATAAAATATTTTTATAAAAATAATTTTATGATTAATGAAAAATATGATATATATAATTAACTAAAATTATATAATAAAATTAAAATTTTTTATTTTAACAATAATTAAAAAAGTATGGATCGAGATAATTTTAATAAAAATAAAACAATAAAATATTTTTCTATATTTTTTGTATTCATTTTTTTATTTTTTTTCGTTAATGGATTTTATATTATTAAAAATACAGATAAAGGTATTATTATTAGATTAGGTAAATTATATAATTTAGTTGATCCAGGATTGCATTGGAGATTTATTTTTTTAGACAAAATTAAAGTTGTAAATGTTGTTTCTGTAAAACCATTAATTATAGATAATATGATATTAACTTCAGATTTAAGTTTAGTTAATATTAAAGTAACTGTACAATATAAAATTTTTAATCCATTAGCATATATATTTTCAAATCAAAATTTAATGAATAATTTTAAAGAATCTATTGATAGTGTTTTAAATGAAGTTATAGGAAAATTTTCAATAAATTATATTTTAACTAAAAACGATAATGTAATAAGTGATGAAATTAAAAAAAAATTACAATTAATAGTACAAAAATATAATTTGGGTATTGATATTTTAGATATTAATATTGAATATTTTAAACTCCCTAAAGAAATAGAAAAATCATTTAATGAATTTTTTCTTGTTAAAGAAAATAGAAAAAAACATATAAGAGAAACAGTATTATACTGTGAAAAAAAATATTTTCAAATACAAAATATAATTTGTTTTATAAAAAAACAAGATAAACTCTATACATTAGAAGTAATTAAAAATTATTCTAAAAAAAACAATTTATATAATTTGTTTAAAAAAATAAAATATAAATTATAAATTTAAAAACAATAAAAAAATATTTAATAAATTTATTATAAAAAATAATATTTTATTATTAATAATAGATAAAAATAATAAAAATAATATATTTAAAATATTTTTTATAAATCTAATTTAAATAAAAGAATTTAAAAAATGTATAAATGTTTAATTTATTTATTAGTAATTCTGTTAAATTTTTTATATTTATCCTCCTTCATTATTAATGAAGGATACGTTG
Source organism: Enterobacteriaceae endosymbiont of Plateumaris braccata (assembly GCF_012563325.1). Classification (NCBI taxonomy): domain Bacteria; kingdom Pseudomonadati; phylum Pseudomonadota; class Gammaproteobacteria; order Enterobacterales; family Enterobacteriaceae; species Enterobacteriaceae endosymbiont of Plateumaris braccata. The sequence goes on along the minus strand of NZ_CP046232.1, from coordinate 196,817 downwards.
GTATTAATATATATAATCATAATAATGATAAAACAAAAAATATTGTTACTATATATAAACCAGGATTATATTTTAAAATTCCATTTTTAAATCAAACTAAAATTTTACATACTGGATTATTAAATACTAATTTTGAAGTTGAAAAATTTATTTTAAATTCTAAAAAAAATCTAATAATTAAAGGATACATAATATGGAAAATTACTAATTTTAAAAATTATATTAAAGCAACTAATGGTAATTTAATTCAAACTGAAATTATACTTAGAAAAAAATTTAGTGATAAATTACAATTAGAGTTTGATAAATTAAATGTTGAAAATATTTTTAATAATTATAATGATTTTTCAATAAAAAATTTATTAAATTATAAAAATAATACAATTAATAGTTTTAAAAAAAACTTTATATCTAAATTAATATTTCAAAATAATAGCAAAATTATTACTAAAAACTTAGCTGATATAGGAATTAGTATTATTGACGTTAGAATAAAAAATATTTCTTTATCTAAAGAAATATTAAAAAGTATATTTGATCGTATAAATTATGAAAAAAGATATATTATTTATAATGAAGAAAATAGAGCAAAAGAAATTGCAGAAAAAATCAAATGTAAATTTTATAATAAAAATATTATTTATTCAAACAATATTTAGTATATTTTTTTAATTATAAAAAATATTTAAATTATATATAATTATAATTATAAAAAATTATATAAAATTTAATATCTTCAAAAATTTATACATATTAATATTACAGTGATTATAGGTAATGAGATATTTATCTCATTTAAAAATTTTTTAAAATAAATTAGAAAAACTCAAATTTTTTTAATTAAAATAAACTTTTTTTACTATATATATTTATTAATTTTAAAAAATTATATTGTTGTAGATGTAGCTCAAAAAATTTTTTTAAAAAATTAATAGATATTATAAAAAAATATAATATTAACATATACAGATAAAATGTCTAAATATTTATTACTTATAGATGATTTATTTAATAAAAATCTTTTTATTAAAAAATTTTTAAAAGTTATTGATTACTATAATTTTAAACCAATTTATTTTTATAAAAGTAATTCTGTAAATTATAAAGAAATATTAGAAGAAATATTAGACATATCAAAAAATTTTACTAAAATATTTATAGATGTAAATAAATATTTATATAAAACAGAAAAAAAATAAAAAACATTATTTTAAATATATACAAAATACATATTTTAAATATGTATCATATAATATATTTTTTCAATTCTATAGTTAGATAGTATAGATAATAAAACTTAAATAATTTCTATATATAAATTGTGTTTACGAACAATTAAAATTTATACTACTAGAACAAGTTTAAAAATTTTTTTTAAATAATTTTTTAATAAATATTATGTACATATTAGTAAATAAAGAAAAATGATTTAGTTTAACAACTGTAAAAATATTTTGTATTTATTAAATATTAATTTTTTTAAAAAAGCTATAATAATTAATTTTTTAAGTAATTTTTTTCAACTAAATTAAATATTTTAAATAGTTTAAATTTTATTAAATTATTTTTTGCTTATGTAACAATGTTTAATAAAAAATTTTTAATTTATCTAAAAAAAGAAGATTGAAATTTTATAAATCAATATATGAAATTTATTCTAAATAGAAAAGATATAAACGGTATTATAAATAGATTAAAATCATTTTAAGTAGATTTTAATCTATATTAAGAAAAATAGAAGAGTTAGTATAATTTTTATAGAATATAATAAGAATTATTATAGATAACTTTTTATAATTATATTTATCTATATAAAAATTAAATTTTTATTTAAATATATTAAAATTCTTTTTTTAAAATTTTTTAAATGATATAATAAATTTTTAATATTAAAATAAATTATATTATATGGAAGATATTATTTTTGGAATTTATCCTGTAATAAATCTTTTAAAAAACAATCCAAAACTATTTAAAAAAATTTACATTTTAAATAACAAAAAAATTACAAATAAAATTAAAGAAATATTTATTAATATAAAAAAATATAATATTCCATATTATGAAGTAAAAAAACAATGGTTAGATCAAAAAACTAATAATCATGTTCATCAAGGAATATTAGGTATAATATATTGTAAAAAAATTAAGTATAATCAAAATGATATAATAAAAATTATTAATAAATTTGAAAAACCATTTATTTTAATGTTAGATAAGATTACAGATCCTCATAATTTTGGAGCATGTATAAGAACTGCTGTAGCAGCTAACATAAATATTATTATATTATCTAAACATTATTCACCAAAATTAAATTCAACAGTTAAAAAGGTATCTTGTGGAACATCAGAAATGTTACCAATTATATTTGTAAATAGTTTAATTCACACAATTAATTTATTAAAAAATCATAATATAACTATCATAGGTACTGATATTAAAAGTAAAAATATTATTTTTGATAAAAAAATATATCTACCAGTATGTATAATTATGGGATCAGAAAATAAAGGAATACGTCCTATTATAAAAAATAATTGTGATATGTTATTAAGTATACCATTATTTAATAATATTAATTCTTTAAATGTTTCTGTATCTACTGGTATTTTTCTATTTGAAATAATAAGACAACATTTATTTTTAAAATAGTATAAATGATATGCTGTATTATTTAAAAAATAGTTTACTATTTAATATAGAATTGAGATCTTATTATGAATAATCCTCTTCTTAAAAATTTTATTTTACCTCCATTTGATAAAATCAAATATAAATTTATAATACCTGCTATTCAAATAATTATTAATAATAATAAATTATTAATAAATAAATTATTAAACAAATATGAAAATATTTATAATTGGGAAAATTTTTGTCAACCAATTTTAGAATTAGATGAAAATCTTAATCGTATTTGTTCTATAATAAATCATTTAAATTATGTAGAACATACTGATGAATTACGTAAAATATATAATATTTTTATTAACATAATTAATGAATATAATTTATGGATTAAACAAAATAAAAAATTATATGATGCTTATATCTTTATAAAAAATAATAAATTTTATTTATATAATTATATGAAAAAAAAATCTATTAATAATATAATTCATTATTATGAATCATCAGGTATTTTACTAAATGAAAAAGATAAAAAAAAATACGTAAAAATTATAAAAAATTTATCCTATTTAAGTATTATTTTTAATAATAATATGTTTGACAGTATAACATCTTGGGAATTAAATATTTTTAATAAAATAGAATTAAAAGATATACCTAATAATATTCTTAATCTTATCAAAGATAATGCTAAAAAAAAGAACAAAAAAGGATACTTAATATCTCTAGATATTCCAATTTATTTAGGCATAATGCAATTTTGTAAAAATAAAATACTTCGTAAAACATTATATTATGCCTATAATACTAGAGCTTCAAATAAAGATAAAAAAAATTGTTGGGATAATTTTCCTATTATAATTAAAGAATTAAAACTACGTTATAGATTAGCAAATTTATTAAAATATAATTCTTATACAGAAAAATCTCTTATGGATAAATCAGTTAAAAATTTTAATGAAATTATATTTTTTCTTAATAATTTAGTCAAAAATTCTTATAATCAAGCTCAAAAAGAAGTATCTGATTTAAAAAATTTTATTAAAAAAAAATACAATTTAATTAAAATTAAACCATGGGATACTTTATTTTATGTAGAAAAATATAAATACCATTTATATGGTATAAATGACAATATTATACGTTCTTATTTTCCATTATCTTATGTTATATACGGAATGTTTAAAGTTATAAATAAAATATTTGGTTTAATCTTTGAAAAAAGAAAAGTAAATGTTTGGAATAAAAATATATTATTTTTCGATGTTTTTAATGAAAATCATGAGTTATATGGAAGTATATATTTTGATTTATATATTCGTAAAAATAAAAGAAATGGAGCTTGGATGGATATTTGTCAATCCAGACTAATGAAATCTAATAATAGATTACAATATCCAGTGGCTTATATCAATTGTAATTTTTCTGCTCCTATTAATAATATTTCTTTATTAACACATAATGACGTTATAACATTGTTTCACGAATTTGGTCATGCACTGCATCATATAATAACAAAAATAAATATACCGAATATTTCGGGAATTAATGGAATTTATTTTGATATAGTAGAATTTCCTAGCCAATTTATAGAGTCTTTATGTTGGGAACCAAAAGTTATTACTTTAATTTCTAATCATTACCAAAATAATGAAATTATGCCACCAAATATTGTGAATAATTTAGTAAAATCTAAAAAATATAATTCTGCATTATCTATGATGCGTCAAATTGAATTAAGCTTATTTGATATAAGAATTCATAATGAATTTAATCCAGTAAAAGACAATAATCAAATATTAGAATTAATGAATGAAATTAGATCTAATTTAATTTCTATTGTACAAACTCCATCTTGGAATAAATATATAAATATTTTTAATCATATATTTGCGGGAGAATATGCAGCTGGTTATTATAGTTATTTATGGTCAGAACAATTTGCTGCAGATTCTTTTTTATATTTTAAAGAAAATAATTTATTTAATAAAAAAATAGGAAAAAATTTTTTAGATAATTTTTTATCTCAAATTAATATTGAAGATCCTTTTATTTTATTTGAAAAATTTAGAAATAGAAAATTAGACAGTAATATTTTACTTATACATAAAGGAATTAAAATTTTAAAAAAATAATTATTAATAATATACATATAAAATATTTTATGAAAAATATAAGAAATTTTTCCATTATCGCTCATATTGATCATGGAAAATCTACATTTGCAGATCGTCTAATAGAATTGTGTGGTGGTTTATCTAATAGAGAAATGAAATCTCAAGTATTAGATACTATGGAATTAGAAAAAGAAAGAGGAATTACAATAAAAGCACAAAGTGTAACTTTAAATTATCAGTCAAAAAATCAAAAGATATATAAATTAAATTTTATTGATACTCCAGGGCATGTTGATTTTTCTTATGAAGTATCTAGATCTTTATCTGCATGTGAAGGTGCTCTATTATTAATAGATGCTGTACAGGGTATTGAAGCACAAACATTGTCTAATTGTAATATTGCCATAAAAATGGGATTAAAAGTTTTACCTGTTATTAATAAAATTGATTTATTTAATGCTAATGTTAATAAAGTTCAAAAAGAAATAGAAGAAATTATAGGAATTAAATCAAAATTTAATTTACAATGTTCTGCAAAAACAGGTTTTGGTGTTTTAGAAATAATAGAAGAATTAGTAAATCAAATTCCATCTCCATCAGGCAAATCTTCTTTTCCTTTACAAGCATTAATTATAGATTCCTGGTTTAATAACTATTTAGGAGTAGTATCATTAATTAGAATTAAAAATGGTAGTATTAGTAAAGGAGATAAAATAATAATTATGAATACACAAAAAAAATATTTTGTAGAAAAATTAGGTATTTTTACTCCTAAACGAATAGAATTAAAAAAATTATATTGTGGAGAAGTTGGTTGGATAATTTTTGGTGTAAAAAATATAAGTGAACTCCCTATAGGAAGTACTATAACATCATATGCTAATCCATCTCATACAATATTATCTGGATTTAAAAAAATAAAACCGCAAGTATATGCAGGTTTATTTCCAATTTCTTCTAGTGATTATAATATATTTAATAATGCATTAAGAAAGTTAAGTTTAAATGATGCATCATTATTTTTTGAACCAGAAAATTCTAATATATTAGGTTATGGATATAGATGTGGTTTTTTAGGTTTACTACATATGGAAATTATACAACAAAGATTAGAACGTGAATATAATATTAATATTATTACTACTATACCTACAGTAAAATATCAAATAGAAACAATAGATAAAAAAATTATTTATGCAGATAGTCCATCTAAATTTCCAGAAATTAATAAAATTAAAGAATTAAGAGAACCAATAGCTAAATGTAATATTTTATCTCCTATACAATATATTGGTAATATAATGAAATTATGTGCAGAAAAAAATGGAGTACATATTAATATGATTTATCATACTAATCAAGTATTATTAATATATGAAATACCTATGTTAGAAGTTATCATTAATTTTTTTGATAATTTAAAATCAATATCTAGTGGTTATGCATCACTTAATTACCATTTTATTAAATTTAAAAAATCTGATTTAGTATGTGTTAGTATATTAATTAATCAAAAACGTGTTGATGCATTAACTACTATTACTTATAAAAGTAAAATTTATTATTATTGTAATTTATTAGTCGAAAAAATAAAAAAATTAATTCCAAGACAACAATTTGATATTAAAATACAAGCTGCTATAGGAAAAAATATTATTGCTAGTTCGATTATTAAACAACTTAGAAAAAATGTTATAGCAAAATGTTATGGAGGAGATATAAGCCGCAAAAAAAAATTAATTCAAAAACAAAAAGAAGGAAAAAAAAAAATGAAAGTTATTGGTAACGTTTTATTACCTACTTCTGTTTTTTTAGCTATATTAAAAATAACAAAATAAATAATTTATTACTTTAAGTATGGAAAATATGAATATTAATAATAATATATTTCAATTAGTACTAATGTTTAGTTTATTAATAACAGGGTGTATATGGTTTTATTATAAAATCATAATATTATATATTTTTTATAAAAAAAGACATAATCAAAATATATATTATTATAATGTTAGTAAGTATAGAGAATCTTGGCAAAGAGAAATTGGATCTTTGTTTCCTATTATATTAGCAGTATTTTTAATTCGTTTTTTTTTATACGAACCATTTTATATTCCATCAGAATCAATGATGCCAACTTTACTTATAGGAGATTTTGTTTTAGTAAATAAATTTATTTATGGTATAAAAAATCCATTAAATAATCATTATTTTATAAATAATAAAAATCCTAAAAGAGGAGATATTGTTGTTTTTCAATTTCCTAAAAATCCTAAAGTAGTTTATATCAAAAGAATAATAGGTTTACCAGGAGATAAAATTGTATACAATATAAAAAATAAGCAAGTCTTTTTGTATTCTTTTAATAAAAACAATAAAATTATTCAATATAAAAAATTTAAAATAAGTAATTATGTTCAAATGTTTAAAAGTTTTAATAAAAATTTAGATAAAAATATTATTCTTTATAATATTCATAATAAAAATATTTTTGGGGGTTTAAAATTATTTGAATATACAGAAAAAATACATGATTTTTCTCATAAAATTCTATTTTCTCCTGAAATATTTCAAACATTAGAAATATATCATCAAGATAATCAACCTGATTATACATGGATAGTACCTTATGATAGTTATTTTGTAATGGGAGATAATCGTGATGATAGTTATGATAGTCGTTATTGGGGTTTTGTAAATAAAAAATATTTATTAGGAAAAGCTACTTATATTTGGATGAGTTTAGAAAAACAAAAAAATATATGGCCGTCTAAAATACGTTTTTATAGAATAAAGGAAATTAAATAACACTAATTATTATATAAAAATATTAGAATATAATTATGTGAATTTTATTATGATAAACCAATTACAACAAAAGTTAGGTTATACTTTTAACCGTCAAAATTTATTATATCAAGCTTTAACTCATCGAAGTGCAAGCTGTAAACATAATGAAAGATTAGAATTTTTAGGAGATTCTATACTTAGTTATATTATTGCTAAAGAATTATATAATAAATTTCCTAACGTAAATGAAGGTAATATGAGTCGTATGAGAGCTACTTTAGTGAGGGGTAATACATTAGCTAATATTGCTAGAGAATTTAAATTAGGAGAATATTTATTATTAGGTCCAGGAGAATTAAAAAATGGAGGATATAATAGAGAATCTATTTTAGCAGATACTATGGAAGCTTTAATTGGTAGTATTTGTATAGATTCTAATATTAAAATTGTAGAAAAAATTATATTAAAATGGTATAAATTTAGATTAAAAGAAATTATACCTGGCAATAATCAAAAAGATCCTAAAACAAAATTACAAGAATATTTACAAAGATCTCATTTACCATTACCATATTATTTTATATTACAAATAAATGGTGAGGTACATAATCAGAAATTTATTATTCAATGTAAAATTAACGGTATATCAGAAATAATAACAGGAATAGGTTCTAGTCGCCGTAAAGCAGAACAATCAGCAGCAAAACATGCATTAATTAAATTAGGAATTTAAAAAGATAGGTATATTAAAAAAGTGAATAGAATAATATCATTTTATTTTGGTAGAGTTTTAATATTAGGTAGAACTAATGTAGGAAAATCTACATTATTGAATTCTCTAATAGGAAAAAAAATTTCTATTACATCTCATAAAATAAATACTACTTGTTTTAATATTTCTGGAATATACAATTATAATAATTATCAAATTGAATACATTGATACTCCTGGTTTTATAGAGAATAATAATGTTATTTATAATAATTTATTTAATAAAAATAATATTGATGTAATTTTATTAGTCTTAGATCAAAATAAATGGAACAATATAGAAGAAAATATTATTAAAATAATCAATAAAATTACTATTTTTATTCCAATTATTATTGTAATTAATAAAATAGATAAAATTTATAATAAAACAATATTATTAACATATATTAATTTTATTAAAAAAAAAATATTGTTTACTGATTTAATTATGGTTTCGGCAAAAAAAAAATTATATGTTAATGATATTAATCATGCTATATTTAAAATTTTACCTAAAAAAAAACATTTATTTCCAAAAAATTACATTACAAATCAATCGAAAGAATTAATTATTTCTGAAATAATACGAGAATATATTATAAGATATATTCATAATGAATTACCATATATGATAAAAATCAAAATAGAACCATTTATTAGAAATTCTAAAATTCTCTTAAAAAATATTAATGTACTAATTTATGTTAAAAAAATAAGTCAAAAAAAAATATTAATAGGTAAAAATGCTAATATAATAAAATTTATTGTCAATAGATCTCAAAATAGTATAGAAAAATTTTTTAAAAAAAAAATTACATTAAATATATGGATTAAATTAAAATAAATATTTTGATTTATTTTAATTTTAAATTAAGATTTAATATGAAAATTATTGGAATAGGTATTGATATCGTAGAAATTAGTAGAATTCAAAAAATTTTTTATAAATTTAAAAATCGTTTTATACATAAAATTCTTACTATAAATGAAAGAAATGATTATAATAACAATTATAAAAATAATATATATTTTTTAGCTAAACATTTTGCTATTAAAGAATCAGCCGTAAAAGCTTTAAATACTGGTTTTACCAATGGAATATTTTTTAATCAATTTGAATTATACTCTAATAAATATGGTAAACCAAAATTAAAAATTTTTCATCAAGCATTAAAAGTTGCAAATAAAATGAAATATAAAAAAATTCATGTATCATTATCTGATGAAAAAAAATATGTTTGTGCAATTGTTATAATTGAAGGTTAAGTTTATTTAATTAAATATTTTTTATTTAATGAAAAGATTTTTGTTTTTTTATTAAATTATATGCAGCTTGTATATTTTGTGTTTTTACTTTAGCTTTTTCTAATGTTTCCGCGGAATATCCTTTTGAAACTAATTTATCAGGATGATATTTACTCATTAATTTTCGATAAGCTCTTTTAATTTTTAATAAACTATCACTTTTCTTTACTCCTAATATTGTATAAGCTTTTTCTATATTTAATTGATTGAAATCATCTTGATGATTATGATAATAATTATTATCTTGATAATTATCATAATAATTGGATTGATTATCATAATAATTGGATTGATTATCATAATAATTGGATTGATTATCATAATAATTATTATTATAATAATTATTATTATTATTATTATAATATTTAAAAAAGTCTTTAAAAAAAAATTTTTTTGCAGATTCATTTAGAATTAAATTATTTATAAAATGTCTTATTTGAATTTCAGATATATTTAATTCATTAAATATTATAAATAATACTTTTTTTGTTTTTTTATCTAAATAATCATTTATAAATGCTATTTTTATTTGAATTTTTAAAAAATTTTCTATTAAGTCACTCCTAGTAATGAATATATTGTATAAATTATTCAATTTATGAGTTAAAGGATAATCATCTTTTTTACCATTTTTAAATGAATTTTGTGCATATAAAATATCTCTTTTATTAAGATTCATATCTTTCATTAAGTCTGTAGTCATTTTAATATCTTTATTACTAATAAAACCTTTAGACTTACTGATATATCCCATAACTTCAAAAATAGTTTTTAAGTATAATTTTTTTATTAATTCTTGATTTTCAAAATATTGATTTTCATAATACATTTCATTTATTTTATCTACTATCGAACCAATTAAAATACCAAATATTATACTAGAAAAATTATTTCCAAACATTACACTAATTAAAAAACCAATTAATCTACCCCAATACAACATATATTCCTCAATAAATATATGAAAAATTATAGTTTTATATAATATATATTTATATAAATATTACTATACTATTTACAATCGATTTTATATTATATTATATAATTAATATTATTTTTAATATTTATTTAATTATAATATAAATTAAATTTTTATGATTAAAAATTTTATTAAAAATAGGAAAAAAATGAAAATTAAACAAATAATTTTTATTATTACTTTATGTTTTTTAACATATTATAATAATTTATATGCATCATTTCAAATGATTGATCAAGTAGGAATTATTATTAATAATGATATGATTACAAAAAAAGATATTTGTAATTTAATAAATGTATTTGATACTCAAAAAAAACAATATTCATGTATTGATTCAAATTTTTTAAATAAAATAATTATTAAAAATTTATTTATGAATAATATATCTTTACAAATAAGTAAAAATTATAATATTTATATACCAGATAAAAATATTAATAATATTATTAATAATATATTAATAAATTTTAATATAAATATTGATATATTTAATAAAGAACTTATAAATAATAAAACAAATTATGATGAATATCATAATTTTATAAAAAAAGAATTAATTATTAATTTAATAAAACTTGAAATAGTAAAAAATAATATTGTTATTTTTGATGAAGAAGTAGATTCTTTAAAAAAATTTTTATATATGAAAGATAGAAAAAAAATACAATATAATATTACTATATTTTATATCCCAATTAAGAAAAATACATTAAAAAGTAATTTTAACAAAAAATTATATTTAACTAAAATATTAATAAATAAATTTAAAAATCATAATTTTATTTTATCTAGTAAAGTTAATATAAATTTTTATAAAAAAAAAGATATTCAAGTAAAAGATTTAGGTTGGATAACACAAGATACTTGTCCAGAAAAATTTATTAAATATTTAGATTATTCAGTACATGTAAAAGATATAATAGGACCTATATATTTAGATTCAGGATTTTATTTATTAAGGATCAATAATTTAAAAATTTATAATTATGTAAATAAAAAAGTTTTAATAAAATATATTTTTTTTAAAAAAAATAATTTAAATAAAAAATTATTAATTAATAAAATAAATAACATCCGTAATATTATTATAGATAATGAAATAAGTTTTGAACAAGCAATTAATTTATTTTCTGATGAAAGTAAATTAATTCAATCTCAAAATAAAGTAAATAACAAATGGATTCCTTTAGAAAATTTTTCTTCAGATATAAAAAAAGTTATTAATAAATTAAAAATAAATGAAATTAGTTCTATCATTAAAAATGATAATGGGTATTTTTTATTAAAATTAATAAATGTTAAAAATCTCTCAAAAAAAGATTCTTTTTTTGAAAAAAAAGCTAAAGATATTATTTTTAGTCAAAAATTTTTTCAAGAGTTAAATCATTGGTTTTTTACATATTTAAGTGGAGTATATATAAATAATCTATTAAATAATAATTACCAATTAAATTATAATAATATAGATTCATAATAATTTAATTATTAATAATTAAATTATATATAAATGTTTATAAGAAATTAAAATGAAATTATTTTTCAAAAAAAAATATGGACAACATATATTAAAAGACAAATTGGTTATTAATAAAATAATTTCGATGATTAATCCTAAATCTTCTAATATTATGGTAGAAATAGGTCCAGGATTAGGTGCATTAACTATTCCTATGATAAAATATAATAATTTTATATCAGTTATTGAAATAGATCAAAATTTTGTAAATTATTTAAAATATAATAAAAAAATTGTAGAAGCTAAAGTTTTAATTTTCCTAGCTAATGCTTTAAAATTTAATTTTAATATTTTATTTGAAAAATACAATAAAAAAATACGTATTTTTGGTAGTTTACCTTATAATATTGCTACAACATTAATTTTTTATTTATTTAATAATTATATAAATAGTATAAAAGATATGAATTTTATAATGCAAAAAGAAGTAGTAAACTCTTTAATTGCAAATACTGGTGAAAAAAATTATGGATGTTTAAGTATTATGTCACAATTTTATTGTAAGATAAAATCTTTAATAGAGATAAAACCAATTTCTTTTTATCCTATTCCTAAAGTATTATCTAATATGGTATATATAAAACCTTATAAAAATAATCCTTATAAATTAAATAATATTAATTTATTAAAAATGATAGTACAAAAAGCTTTTAGTATGAGAAGAAAAATATTACGTAATAGTTTAAAAGATTTATTTTCAATAGATGATCTAAACTATTTTGGTATAGATTATAAAATTCGTGCTGAAAATGTTTCAATATCAGAATATTGTCAATTAGCTCAATATTTAGAATTACATGGTTATTCTTTATAAAGGATATAAACTAATGAAATCATTATCTCAAGTTTATATAAAAGTAGACAGTATTTATATAGAATCACAATCTATTCCTAAATCTAATCGTTATGTTTTTGCATATACTGTAACTATTAATAACTTAGGTAAAAAATTATTACAACTAATAAGTCGTTATTGGATAATAACAAATGGAAATGGTAAAAAAACTCAAATACATGGTGAAGGAGTGATAGGTAAAAAACCCTATATAAAACCAGGAAGTGATTTTAAATACACTAGTGGAGCTATTTTAGAAACTCCAATTGGTACTATGCAAGGTCATTATATCATGATAGATGAAAATGGAAATATTTTCCATGTAGATATTCCTGTTTTTCGTTTAGCAATTAAAACTTATATTCATTAATTTAAATTAATATGTAAAATTATATGACAACTTATATTATTGGAGATATTCATGGTTATTATAATGAATTTTTGTCTTTGTTAAAAAAAGTTAATTTTAATTATAAAAAAGATCATTTATGGATAACTGGAGATATTATTGCTCGTGGTCCTGATTCAGATAAAATATTATTTTATTTATATAATATTCAAAAATCTGTAAAATTAGTTTTAGGTAATCATGATTTATATTTATTAGCTTTACATTCTGGAATACCTAATACTGGCACTATATATGATCAAAAAATATTAGAATTATTAGCAAATAAAAAAATTTCTTTTATTATTGATAATTGGTTAAAATATCAACCTTTAATTCAAATAAATAAAGAAAAAAAAATTATAATGACACATGCAGGTATTACTCCACAATGGAATAATATTGATATATTAAATTCTGTTTCACGTGAAGTAAAAGATATTTTAGTAAGTAAAAATAATAAAATTTTTTTTGCTTCTATGTGTAATAAAAGATATCAAATAAATAACTGGAATAATAACAAACTTACAGGATTTAAACGTTTTAACTTTATTTTAAATTCATTAACAAAAATGAGATATTGTTATCCAGACGGAACATTAGAAATGACAACTAAAGGAGAACCTAAAAATGTATCTAAATTATTAAAACCATGGTTTTTAATACCTAATGATATATATAAAAAATATACAATACTATTTGGACATTGGTCATCTTTAAATGGAAGATATACTCCTTCACATATAATGGGATTAGATACTGGTTGTTGTTGGGGAAATAAATTGACAATGCTTTCTTGGGAAAATAAAAAATTTTACACAGAAAATTGTAAAATTTAAAATTTATGTTTAAATTATTACCTATAAGTAAATATATTTTATATAAATTTAAAAATAAATTTATAAATCGTAATGTAATTTTTTCTGGAAATATTAGAGATTCTATACCAATTTATTTAGATACTTTAACTAGTATTATTAATACTCATCAATATGATTATTATATATGGTTAAAAAAATTTTTAAATAATAAAGTACATTATGATTTAGTAAAAAATATATCAATAAATAATTTTGATACACTTTTATTTTTTTGGTCAAAAAATAAAAGTGAATCAATTTTTTTATTAGAAAATATATTATCTATTTTAAGTATAAATAGTGATATTTATATAATAGGAGAAAATAATAGTGGAATAAATCAAATAAAAAATATAGAAAATTTTTCTACTCATATAAATTTTAATAAAATTATTAGTGCAAGAAAATGTAGTATTTATTATGGATTTTTACGTAAAAAAATTATTTTTAATAAAGATATTTATTGGATTAATTATTTTTATAAAAATTATAGTATTAATAGTTTACCTGGTGTATTTAGTTCTAATAAATTAGATTATGGTAGTAAATTATTAATTTCTACCATTACAATTAATAATATAAAAGGTAAAATATTAGATATTGGTTGTGGATCTGGTATTCTTTCTACAATCATTGGTGGTAGTACTAATAAAAATTATTTATTATTTTTAATTGATACAAATTCTAACGCTATTACTTCAAGTAAAAAAACAATTTTTATAAATAAAATTAAAAATACATATATATTTCCAAGTGATATATATTCTAATATTCATGAAAAATTTGACTTAATTATATCAAACCCACCTTTTCATATAGGATTAAATTATTCCTTAAATATATTATATAAAATAATTTATAATGTAAAAAATTATTTAAATTATGGTGGAGAACTTCGTTTTGTTACGAATAATTTTTTACCATGTTTTAAATTATTTAAAAAAAAATTTAATATAAATATATTACGTAAAAATAAAAATTTTACAGTATATAGTATTAAAAATATTTAGTATTTAATTAATCTAATATTAATAGAAAATAAATTATAAAATCATAAAAATAATTAAATCTAGTAATATATATACATATTATATAATTTTAATATATTTTTATAAAAAATATAATGTCAATTATTATTATTTATAACTAATCATATTATTAATATTCATACCCATTTTAAGTGCTATAGATGATACTATATATATAGAAGATATAGTTCCGAAAATTACACCAATAAACATAATTAAAGAAAAGTTCTTTAATATAATACCTCCAAAAATATATAAAACAAATATCATAGTTAAAACTGTTAATGAAGTAATAATACTTCTTTTAAAAGTTTGATTAATTGATAAATTAATAATTTTATAAATATTATAATTATTTAATTTATAACAATTTTCACGTATTCTATCTGAAATAACAATACTATCATTAAGAGAATAACAAATTATAGACATAAGAGAAGAAATTATAGAAAGATCTACTTCAATATAAAATATTGATATTATACCTAAAGTAATGATTAAATCATGTAATAAAGATATGATTATACTATATGCTAAATGCCATTCAAAACGAAAACCTACATAGATCCAAATACCTATTAAAGTAACCATTATAGTAGCAATACCAGAAAAAATTAAATTTTTACCTATATTTGGTCCTATATATTCTATATTTTTAATTATAAATTTTTGTTTATATAATTTTTTAATTAAATTTACTAATTTTGGATCAATTATTTGTTTATCTTTTAATATAGATTTATTTTTTGATAATTTAAGAGTTAAATTATGATTATTATTTACTAAATTAATTTCAATTTTTGAAGAATATAATTTTTGTATTAATAATCTAGTATTATTAATTTTATTAATTGGATTTTTAAAATGTAATTCTATTATTGTACCACCTGTAAAATCTACTCCCCAATTTAAACCTTTATATAATAAAACTATTATAGATAATGTAATTAAAATTACTGAAATAAATAAAGCATAATTATTCCATTTCATAAAATCATAATATTTTAACTTATTTTGTTTAATTGTTTTAATTTTGTTAAAAAAAAAATACATATTTTTTAATATTCTCCATATATAATAAAATTAATAATTTATTAAATAGGTAATTTTTTTATTTTTTTACCACCATAAATAATATTTACTATTGCTCTGGTAATAATTACAGAAGTAAACATAGATGTTAAAATACCAATAAAAGTAGTAATAGCAAAACCTTGTATTTCTCTAGAACCTAAGCTATATAAAACACAAGAAGTAATTAGTGTAGTTATATTTGCGTCACAAATACTAGAAAAAGCTCCTTTATAACCATAATCTATAGCTTTTTGAATAGATATTTTATTATTTAATTCTTCTTTAATTCTTTCATTAATTAAAACATTTGCATCTATAGCAATAGCTAAAGCTAAAACTATTCCTGCAATACCTGACATTGTTAGTGTTGCTCCAGGTAAAAGAGAAAGAAAACTAATGGTAAAAATTAGATTAATAAATAAAGCAATAATTGCAATTATACCAAATACATGATAATAAAATATCATAAATATGATACATATTGAAATACCTATAATACAAGCTTTTATCCCTTGTCTAATATTTTCTTTTCCAACTGAAGGACCAATATTTTGTTCTTCTATTATTTGTATAGGTGCACTTAGCGAACCAGATCTTAGTAAAATTGATAATTTATTTGCTTCTTTTATATTTTTTAAACCAGTTATCTTAAAACTATCATTTAATTTTGACTGTATAGTTGCTATATTTATTATTTCTTCTTTTTTATATTGTATAAAATGTCCTTTTATATCTTTTTTATTACTATTTATATAATTTACAAGTACTGTTGCAATATTATCTCCAATATGTTTTTCAGAAAATTTTGATAAAATATCTCCACCTTTTTTATCTAAAAAAATATTTACTTGTGGTTGATTATATTCATTTCTGCTAATATTTGAATGAATAATATTTGATCCATCTATTATTATTTTTTTATCTAAAAAAATAGGAACGTTATTATTCCATAAATAATAAGAAAAATTTTTATTTTGAAGATTATTCATATTGTTATCAACTAAATGAAATTCTAATGTTGCTGTACTACCTAATATTTCTTTTGCTTCTAAAATATTTTGTATCCCTGGTAATTCTATTACAATATTATTTGTACCTTTTTTTTGTACTATAGAATCAGAAATACCTATTTGGTTAACTCTTTTACGTAATACATTTATATTATTTTCTATAATAGATTTTTTTAAATCTAAAAACCATTGTTTTTTCATAGAAACTAATAAACCATTTTTAATAATATTATAATTAATAAAATTATTATTTTGATTATTTAAATATTTTTTTGTTTTATCTCTTATATTATTATTTTTAAAAAAAATTTTGTAATTAAAATTATTAGATCTTTTTAATTTAAACGAAATATTTTTATTCTTTAATATTAATTTTAAATCTTCAATATTTTGTTCTCGTAATTTTTGAAAAATATAATTATCATTAACTCTTAATAAAAAATATATACCACCTCGTAAATCTAATCCTAACCTTATTGGTTTTGCTCTTAAAAAAGATAACCATCTTGGAATAGATGAAATTAATTTCACTATTACAATATATTTTTTAGATGAATCTTTTTTAAGAATTTCGTATGCTCGTAATTGATTTTCTATATTATTAAAAATAATACTAATATTATTATTTTTAAAAAAAATTTTTTTATAATGAATTTTATTAGAGCTTAATTTTTTTTTAATATTTATTATTATTTTTTTTTGCGAAAAATTTTTATTTAAAATATTAATTTTAACAATAGGAATATCTCTATATATATTTGGTAATGAATATATAACACCAATTATTATAAATAAAACTATTAGAGTATATTGCCACCAATAATATTTATTTAACACGATAAAATTCCTATTGGTAATAGTAAATTATGAAAAAAATTTTTTAATAGTACCTTTAGGTACAATTGCAATAACAAAATCTTTTTTAATAACAATTTGATTGTTCTTATTTACTAAAATAGTAATATATCCACAATCTGATGTTTTTACGATTTTTCCAATAATTCCACCAGTTGTTAATATTTCATCTCCATTAGAAAGTGAATTTATTAATTCTTTTTTTTCTTTATTTTTTTGATTTTGTGGTTTAATTATCATAAAATAGCATATTATACCAAAAATTAAAATCATAACTAGTAAAGAAATAATATTATCTTTAGAATGTATTCCATTATTTACAGCTGTTGTAGCTGCTTCTATATTAGAAATAAAAAAATTCATCTAGTTTATTCCTTAATAATTAAAAATAATTATTTTATATTTTAAAATAATTAATTGAATGATAAACAATTATTATATAAAATAACATAAAAAATTACATTTTATCAAATAAAATTTTAGGAATTTATTATGGTTTTAGTAACAAAAAAAGCTCCTGATTTTGATGCTGCAGCAGTTTTAAATGATGGTTCAATTATTAATAATTTTAATTTTACAGAATATTCTAAAAATAATATTACTGTTATATTTTTTTGGCCTTTAGATTTTACATTTGTCTGTCCTTCGGAAATAATATCGATTAATAATCATTATAATGATTTTAGTAGAAGAAATGTAAAAATTTTAGGTATTTCATGTGATTCACAATTTACTCATAATGCATGGCGTAATACTTCTGTTAAAAATGGGGGTATTGGAAAAATAAAATTTATAATGATATCTGACTTAAAAAAAGAAATTCAAAAAAAATATGGTATTGAATATTCTGAATTAGGAATCGCATTAAGAGCTTCTTTTTTAATAGATAAAAAAGGTATTATAAGACATCAATTGGTAAATGATCTACCCTTTGGTAGAAATGTTAATGAAATGATAAGAATGATTGATGCTTTAAATCATTATGAAAAATATGGTGAAGTGTGTCCTGCCCAATGGGAAAAAGGTAAAAAAAGTATAATACCTACATCTATCGGAATAGCTGATTATTTAACTAATAATATAAATGAACTAAATTAATTATTTAAATAAAATATCTGCACATTGTGCACGATAACGTAGTAAATGATCTAATATTGTTATTGCTACCATTGCTTCTCCTATAGGTACAGCTCTTATTCCAACACAAGGATCATGTCTTCCTTGTGTTGTACATTGAACCTCATTATTATCTAAATCTATTGTTCTACTTATCATAGAAATACTAGAAGTAGGTTTTATAGCAAAATTAATAATAATATTTTGTCCTGTACTAATTCCTCCTAAAATACCTCCAGAATGATTACTTTGAAATCCATTGGATCTAATTTCATCACGATAATCACTTCCTAGTGTATTAACAGATTTAAATCCATCACCTATCTCTATTCCTTTAACAGCATTTATACTCATCAAAGAATGAGCTAAATCTGCATCTAATTTATCAAAAACCGGTTCACCTAACCCTACTGGAATATTTTCTATAATAATAGTAATTTTAGCTCCTATAGAATTACCTATCTTTTTTAAATTATTTATCATATTTTTTAAATCTTGTACTTGATGTATATTAGGACAAAAAAAAGGATTTTTATTTACTTCTGACCAACTTTGAAAATCACAAATAATATTACCCATTTGTGATAAATAACCTCTTATTTTGGTATTGTATTTTGTGAATAAATATTTTTTTGCAATAGCACCTGCAGCAACACGCATAGCTGTTTCTCTTGCAGAAGAACGTCCTCCACCTCTATAATCTCTTATGCCATATTTTTTTTGATATGTATAATCAGCATGTCCAGGACGAAATATATTTTTAATATTATTATAATCTTGTGATCTTTGATCTATATTTTTAATCATAAGACCAATGCTAGTTCCAGTAGTTAAACCATTAAATGTTCCAGACATAATTTTAACTATATCTAGTTCTTTTCTTTGAGAGGTATATTTCGAGTATCCAGGTCTTCTTTTGTTTAAATCTTTTTGTAAATCATTTTCTTCTAAAGGAATACCAGGTGGAACACCATCTACAATACATCCTAAAGCAATACCATGAGATTCTCCATAGGTAGTTACACGAAATATTTTTCCTATACTATTACCTGACATATTATTACCTCTTCATTATTCTTATTTTTTTTATTGTATTTCGACTTATTTTAAATATACCTATACCTCCATTTTTTATTTTTAACCATTTAAATTTTACAAAATGATATTTTTTTTTTATATATTTTATTTGATTACCTACTTCACAAATTAAAAAACCCTTTTTTTTAAGAAAAAAAAAAGAATTTAGTATAATTTTATTAATAAGATCTAATCCATTATCTTTGGATATTAATCCTATTTGTGGTTCATATGAATATTCTTTAGGTAAATATTTTAATTCTTTTTTATCAATATAAGGTGGATTAGCTATTATTAAATCATAAGTAGGAAAGGTATATAATTTTTCAAATAAATTACTATGAATTGGAGTAATACGATTTTCTAAACCGTGTAATTCAATATTATATTCAGCAACATGAATAGCATCTAAAGAAATATCAATAGCATCTATATGAGCATTAGGAAATAAATATGCACATGCAATAGCAATACATCCACTTCCAGTACACAAATCTAATATATTTTTAGGAGTAAATGTTAATTTTAATCCATTAAATTGAAATTTATTATTAATTAATTCTGATATTGGTGATCTAGGAATTAATACTCTTTGATCAATATACAATTCATGTCCACAAAACCAAGTTTTATTTGTTAAATATACTACAGGAATCCTATCATTTATTCTTTTAGATACTAATTGAAATATTAATTGTCGTTCCTGTAAAGTTAATTTTGCAT
Organism: Enterobacteriaceae endosymbiont of Plateumaris braccata; assembly: GCF_012563325.1. Classification (NCBI taxonomy): domain Bacteria; kingdom Pseudomonadati; phylum Pseudomonadota; class Gammaproteobacteria; order Enterobacterales; family Enterobacteriaceae; species Enterobacteriaceae endosymbiont of Plateumaris braccata. Next base: position 175,757 of record NZ_CP046232.1, on the reverse strand, counting down.
CACATATATTATTCCATATGTGTGGTGGTAATCCTAATATAGAAAATATTAATTGAATAGATTCATCTAAAGGATTATTAGTTCCATGACCATACCATATATTAGATATACTAAAACAACTAGCTGACCAACGAACCATATCTTTAATAGATAAAAATTCATTTAAAATCTTTTCTTGAAGAAGATCTTTTAAATTTATATTCATAAAAATAGTAAATTAATAAATAAAATAATTAACAATTCATAATTTGATAAATATAATATAAAATATTTAAAAATGATATAACCATAAATTGATAAATAAAATTTATTATTTAATTTGCTCCCCTGACTGGATTCGAACCAGTGACATACGGATTAACAGTCCGCCGTTCTACCAACTGAACTACAGAGGATTATTAAATATATAATATTATTAATAATATAGTACTGTCAAGAAAATTATTTTAAATTATATTAATAATATATAATTAAATAAAGTTTATATATAATTATTATGTTACAATCAAAATAAATTTTTCAAAATATTATACCGAAGTGGCGAAATAGGTAGACGCAGTTGATTCAAAATCAACCATCATTTTATGATATATCGGTTCAAATCCGATCTTCGGTAATTTATAAGGATTATTATGTTATTTTATAATAAAACATCTAATATTAAATTAAAAAAAATCATGTTTAAAAAAAATGAAGAAAGAAAAATATTATCTTTTTATAAATATTTTTTTATAAAAAATCCATTATCATTATGTAATGATATTTATATTTTGTTCAATGCTTTAGATATTTTAGGTAGAATATATATTTCTCATGAAGGAATAAATGCACAAATTAGTATTCCTTGTTATTTTTATGAAATAATAAAAAATTTTTTATATAAATTACATCCTAAATTAAAAAATTTATATATAAATTTAGCAATAGAACATAAAAAAAATGCATTTTGGGTTTTAAGGGTCATACATAAAAAAAATATTTTAAATGATAATATAAAAAATTTTAATTTTTTAAAATTTAATACTGTTGGAAAATATTTAAATGCTTTTCAGGTAAACAAAATGATAGATAATGTCAATACTATTATTGTTGATATAAGAAATTATTATGAATATGAAATAGGGCATTTTAATAATGCTATTATATTCAAATCATCAAATAGTTTTAGAGAACAAATGTCAATGTTATTATATAATTTAAAAAAATATAAAAATAAAAACATTATTTTATATTGTACTGGTGGTATTCGTTGTGAAAAAGCTACTTCTTGGTTAATATTTAATAAATTTAAAAATATTTTTCATATTAAAGGTGGGATTATTAGTTATATTAATAATGCCAAAAAAAATAATTTACCTATTAAATTTAAAGGCAAAAACTTTGTTTTTGATAATAGAATGTCAGAATTAGTAACTAAGGATATTATCTCACATTGTTATCAATGTAATAATTATTATGATATTCACACTAATTGTAAAAATAATTATTGTCATTTATTATTTATTCAATGTCCTTCATGTAAAGAAAAATATCATAATTGTTGTAGTAAAAATTGTAAAAATATTATTTCTAAATAATGAAGAAATTTCATTAAAATATTTTTTATAAGTTTTTTAATTTTTGAAAATAAATTTCATATTCTTTATTAATATTATCTCCTATAAAATTTTGCCATTCACCCTTTTTAATTATTTTATCATTTGGATATAATGTATTATCATTAATCATATTTTTAGGTAATAATTTTTTTGCTTCTAAATTTGGTGTAGAATATCCTGTTATTTGTGCTACTTGTGCTGCTATTTTAGCTCTTAATAAAAAATTAATTAATTTTAAAGCACCTTCTACATTTTTTGCATTAGAAGGAATAGCAAAACTATCCATCCAAAAAATTCCACCTTCTTTAGGCCAAATAATTTTTAAAGGAATACCTAATTTTTTAACTGCATATGCAGACCCATTCCATATCATTCCTAATGTAGCTTCTCCTTCTATAAAAGGAATACCAGGATTATCTGAATTAAATGTAATAATATTAGGCATTAATTTTTTTAATTCTTCAAATGCAGTTTTAATATGATTTAAATTGGTATCATTCCCTGGATAACCTAATTTCATTAATGCCATTTGAAAAACTTCTCTAGCATCATTAACTAATGAAACGGAATTTTTATATTTAGGATTCCATAAATCAGACCAACTATTTATATTATTTAAATTTATTTCATTACTATTTATGGCAATAGTTGTAACACCCCATATATATGGAATTGAATAATCATTATTAGGGTCAAAAGATTTATTCAAAAATTTAGAATCTAAATTAACAAAATTTGTTAATCTTTTTTTATTAATTTTTTGTAACATTCCTTCATTTCTCATTTTAGCAATAAAATATGTAGAAGGTACAATAAGGTCATAAGATTCTTTTTTATAAGTTTTTAACTTTGCATACATATTTTCATTAGATTCATATGTTGAATAAATAACTTTGATTCCAGTTTCTTTAGTAAATTCTTCTAATAAACCTGCGGGAACATATTCTGTCCAATTATAAAAAACAACTGTATTATTATTAGTAATTGCGTATAAACATTTAATTTGTATATTAAATATCAAAAAAATAAATATTAATTTTATCCAAAAAATCATATTATTTACCTTATTAAGAATAATTATTTTTTATTACTTTATGGCTATAGCTTCAATTTCAATTTTTGCATTTTTAGGTAAACGTGATACTTCTATACAAGTTCTAGCAGGATAATGTGCGTTATTTTTAATAAAAAAATCTTTGTATATATTATTTATAATATTTAAATCATCTAAATTTATTAAATATATTGTAGTTTTTACTATATTTTGAATAGAATAATTTGCTTTATTAATAATATATTTAATATTTTTTAATACTTGTATTGTTTGTTTTTCTATATTAAAACTTTCAATCTTATTATTTAAAGGATTAATAGGTATTTGACCTGAAGTAAAAATTATATTATTAGATATAATTCCTTGTATATATGGTCCTATAGGTATAGGAGCTTTTTTACTATAAATGATATTTTTCATAAAAAATAAATGCCTAAATAAATTTATATTAATTTAATATTTAATATAATTTTACTAATATTATAATATAATTTTAATAATATTGAAAATAAATTATATTTAATAAAATTAATAATTAAAAAATTTTTATATATTGTAAGATATATTTAATATTTATTTTTTAATAAAGTTAATAATATTATTGCTTTAATAACATGAAGTTTATTTTCTGATTGTTTAAAAATAATACTATTTTTAGATTCAAAAACTTCATCTGTAATTTCTAATCCATTAAATAAATTATATTTAGATATAATTGTATTATTAAAATATTTTTTATAATGATTATATAAATGTAATGATGGTAAACAATGCATAACTTTTACATTTTTATTTTTAGTTTTTAATAACAATTTTTTGTTTATTTGATAAATATGTAAATCATGAATTCTTGATTCCCATAATTTAGAAGATTCTCCCATTGACAACCATACATCAGTATAAATAAAATCTGTATTATTTATACCTTCATCAATATTATCTGTTATAAAAATTTTATCTTGATTTAATAAATTATTTAATAATGTATTATTATTAGGCCATAATTTTTTTGGTGATATTAAATTTAAACGAAATCCAATAATTAATGATGCTTCTATAAGACTATTAGCAATATTATTATTTATATCACCTATATACGTTAATATTATTTTGTCTAAAGATTTATTAATTAAATATTCTTGTATTGTTAGTAAATCTGCTAATATTTGGATAGGATGAAATTCTTTTGTTAAACCATTCCAAACAGGAATATTTGAATATTGTGATAAAATTTCTATATCTTTTTGACTTTTTCCTCGAAAAACTATTCCATCATATATTTGACTTAATATACGTGCAGTATCTTTAATTGATTCTTTATATCCTATATGACTGTTATGTTTATCTAAATATGTTATTTTAGCATCTTGATCATAACATGCTATTTCAAAAGAACATCTCGTTCTAGTTGATTCTTTTTCAAAAATCAGAATAATATTTTTATTATATAATTTTTTAATTTCTTTATTTTTTTTTTTATCATTTTTAAGTTTTAATGAAATTCTAAGTAATTCAAAAATATCTCTTTTAGAAAAATCTGATAATTTTAAAAAATGGCGATTATAAAATTGATTCATAATGATTACCCATAAATAAAATTTATATTTAACATAAAATAATTGAATATTTAATATTATAAAATTTTAATTAATTTTTGTTTTTTTATTAACTCTATTTCTATTTTTTTACACTTTTTTAATTTTTGAATATTACTTTCAACAATATTTTTAGGTGCATTTTTTAAAAAATTTTTATTATTAATCATGTTGTTTAAATAATCTATTGATTGTTTATTATATTTTAATTCTTCATTAATTTTAATTAATACATATTTTTTATCAATTAAATCATTATTTATAGGAATCGATAATTCAATATCATCTATTTTTTTTATAAATGATATTTTAGGAAATAATTCTTTTGGTAAAATAAAAAAAATTTGATTAATATTTAAAAAATTTTGCAATAAATTTGCATTATTTTTTAAAAATAAAAATATTTCCTTATTTTTATTTTTTAAATAAAGATTAATTTTTTTATTATTTTTTATATATATTTCAATTTTTATTTTACGAATAACAGTAATTAATTTCATAAAAATTTTAAAAAAATTTACAGCTTCATTATCTATTTCCATTTTATTAAATTTTGGAAAAGATTGTATCATGATACTATCATTATATTGTTCTTCTTTTTTTTTCTTAATTTTCTGCCATATAACTTCAGTTATAAAAGGAATAATAGGATGAGCAAGTTTTAATAGTGACTCAAAAACATTATATAATGTATAAGATATACTCATATATTGAATTTTAATTTTATTTTTAAAAATTATTTTTGCATATTCTAAATACCAATCACAAAATTTATTCCATATAAAATTATATAAAATATTAGTAGCTTGATCGAAACGATATTTATTTAATGCATGTGAATATAATTTTATTACTATATTATATTCACTAATAATCCATTTATCAGCAATAGATAATTTGTCTTTATTACTAATATATTTATATTTTATATTTTTTAAAATAAAAATACTAGCATTCCAAAGTTTATTACAAAAATTACGATAACCATCTAAACGATACATATCCCAATATATATCTCTTCCTGTAGAAGATAAAGCAGCCAATGTAAATCTTAAAGCATCTGTTCCATAACTTTTACTACCATTTGAAAATTGTTTCTTTGTATGATTTTTGATTAATTGTATATATTTTTCTTCTGTTATATTAACAAGTCTTTTTTTTAATAAATCATTAAATGAAATACCATCAATAATGTCAATTGGATCAATAACATTACCTTTGGATTTTGACATTTTTTTCCCTTTTTCATCTCTAATTAATCCAGTCATTAAAATATCTTTAAATGGAATTTGTGGTGTATTATCTTTATTTTTAACAAAATGCATTGTCATCATAATCATTCTAGATATCCAAAAAAATATGATATCAAAACCACTAACAATAACATTTGTTGGATGAAAAAGGGAAAATTCTTTTGTATAAGTTGGCCAATCTAAAGTAACAAAAGTCCATAAACTAGATGAAAACCAAGTATCTAATACATTTTTATCTTGTTTAATAAAAAAATTTTTTTTTAAATTATATGCAACACGTATTTCTTTTTCATTTTTTCCAACATAAATTTTTTTATTAATATCATACCATATTGGTATTTGATGTCCCCACCATAATTGACGAGATATACACCAATCTTGAATATTGTTCATCCAAGAATAAAACATATTTTCATAAATTTGAGGAAAAAATTTAATCTGTTTTTTTTTAACTGCATTTATTGCTGTTTTAGCTAATTTTTTAATATTTAAATACCATTGACTAGTTAACATAGGTTGAATAATAGTATTACTACGAGAACTATATGGTACTAATATTAATTTTTGTTCATATAATTCAAGTAATCCATCATTTTTAATCATATTAATAATAATTTTTCTTGCTTTTATATAATGTAAATTTTGAAATATATTAGGTATATTGTTAGAATAAATTTTTATTTTTTTACCATAAATATCATAAATTTGGTATTTATTTAAAATAATACCATGACTATTAAATATATTTATTAAAGGTAAATTATTTCTTACTGCTACTTGATAATCATCGAAATTATGTGCTGGACTTATTTTTACACATCCAGTTCCTTTATTTATATCTGCATGATTATCTATAATAATAGGTATTTTTCTATTTATTAATGGTACTATTACAAATTTTCCTATTAAATTAGAATAACGTTTATCTAATGGATTAATAGCTATAGCAGTATCAGCTAATAATGTTTCTGGCCTTGTAGTAGATATAACTAAATAATTTTTACCAGTTAATGTTGTTATATTTTTTTCTAATGAATAACGAATATACCAAATGTAAGTATTAAGTTTTTTATGTTCTACTTCTAAATCAGATATTGCAGTATGAAGTTTTAGATCCCAGTGTGTTAATCTCTTTTTTTTATATATTAATCCTTCTTTATAGAGAGATATAAAAATATTTATTACAGATTTAGAAAAATTATCATCCATGGTAAATCTTTTACGATTCCAATCTGCAGACAAACCTAATCTACGCATTTGATTAAATATTATATTACAACATTTTTTTTTCCATTTCCACACTTCATTTAAAAAAAAATTTTTATCATATTGACATCGAGTTTTATTTTTTTTTATAAAAAATTTTTGTTCTATCATACTTTGAGTAGCAATTCCTGCATGATCAGTACCTATTTGACATAAAATATTTTTTCCTAACATACGTTGATAACGTGTTATTATATCAATAATAATATATTGTAATGCATGTCCCATATGTAAAGAACCAGTAATGTTAGGTGGTGGTACCATAATAGAAAAATTATTTTTTGATTTATCCGTTGTACATTTAAAATATCCATTATTTTCCCAAAAAAAATATATTTTTTTTTCAAATTCTTTAGGATTATATATTGTATGCATTATAAAATAATATCCTTTTATATAAAATTATTTATAATAATTAATTCTTATTATTTGAATAATTTAATAAAAATTGACATAACATATTAACAGGTCTACCAGATGCAAAAGCTTTATTATTTTCATTATAATTCCATGCTGTTCCTGCAATATCTATATGAGCCCATTTATATTTTTTAGTAAATTTTGATAAAAAACATGCTGCTGTAATAGCTCCACCAGCATTAGAATTTCCAGTATTTCTTATATCAGCGATATCTGATTGTAATTGATCATAATAATTTTTATCATTAATAGGTAATTCCCAAACACGATCATCTACATCTAGTGATGCTTTTATTATGTTTTTTGATAATTCTAAATTATTAGACATAAGTCCACTAATATTATTTCCTAATGCTATTACACAAGCTCCTGTTAATGTTGCAATATCAATAACTATAGAAGGATTAAATCTATTTACATATGTTAATACATCACATAAAACTAATCTTCCTTCTGCATCAGTATTAATTATTTCTACTGTTTTTCCTGACATTGTTTGAATAATATCACTAGGACGAAATGCATTACTATCAGGCATATTTTCACATCCTGCAATAATACCAATAACTTTAAGTGGTAATTTTAATTCAGATATAATATTCATTACTCCATATACACATGCTGCACCACACATATCATATTTCATTTCATCCATATTAAAACTTGGTTTTAATGATATTCCTCCTGAATCAAAAGTTAAACCTTTGCCTATTAAAACTATAGGTTGACTATGATCAAATAAATTATCATATTTAATAACAGACATTACTGATTTATTTTTTGAACCATGACCTACAGCTAAGTAAGCATTCATACCTAAATGTTTCATTTTTACTTCATCAATAATTTCTACCGAAATATTTTTTATATATTTTTCAGATAATTTATATGATTTTAAAGATAAATATTGAGGATTACATATATTAGGAGGTAAATTTGCAATATTTTTAGTTTGTATTATTCCAATACTAATTGCTTTAGAATGTGTAATTGCTTTTTTATAAACTTGAATATTATTATTATTTATATTAAATTTAATAAGATCTAATGTATATTTTTTTATTTTTTTAAATTTGTTAAAAGTATAGATATTTTCTTCGATAATACTTATCGTATCTCTTATATTCCAATATAAGTCAATATTTTTAATGATTAAATCTGTTAAACACCAAAAAATATCTTTTATTTTAATTGTTTTTAATTGATTTATTACTTTTTTAATAATAATTTTATTTTTTTTTCTATTAAATTTTTCTTTAATACCACATCCAATAATTAATATTTTTTTTATTAAAATATTAGGTACTTCATATAACATAATTATTTGATTCATTTTTCCTTTAAAATTATTATTTTTTAAAATATTTAATATATAATTATTAGATATCGTATTTAAAATATTAGCAATATAAGATAATTGATATTTTTCAAATATTCCAATAACCATACAATCTGATTTATATTTTTTTGAAAAATTTATTTTTTCTGCTAAATATTTCATCATTATTCTCCAATTATATTACAAAAACAAATTAAATTATTATATTATTACATATAATATAAAATTGTGAAAATAATTGTTTCTATATAATTTTATATTATACAAAAATATATTTAATATATAAATTAATTTAAATATTTATTTTAAATCAAATTTAAAATAAATTTTACATTTAGACTTGATGCTTTGAGATGAGTCCCCATTTTCCTTTCATCAAGGATTATGATTTTTAAAAATATATCATGTTAAATTTATTAAATGATTTATATAATTAAATAATATTTTATAGAGGAGTACTATTTGAATGGGTAAAATAATTGGTATCGATTTAGGTACAACTAATTCTTGTGTTGCTATAATAGATGGGACAAAAGCTCGTGTACTAGAAAATGCAGAAGGTGATAGAACTACTCCTTCTATTATTGCTTATACTAAAGATGGTGAAATTTTAGTAGGTCAACCAGCTAAACGTCAGGCTATTACTAATCCACAAAATACTCTTTTTGCAATTAAGAGACTTATTGGCCGTCGTTTTCAAGATGAAGAAGTACAACGTGATATAAAAATTATGCCTTATAAGATTGTTGAATCTAATAATGGTGATGCATGGTTACATGTTAAAGGAAAAAAAATAGCACCACCACAAATATCTGCTGAAGTATTAAAAAAAATGAAAAAAACTGCAGAAGATTTTTTAGGCACTAAAGTTAGTGAAGCTGTAATTACAGTTCCTGCTTATTTTAATGATGCTCAAAGACAAGCTACTAAAGATGCAGGTCGTATAGCGGGATTAGAAGTAAAACGTATTATTAATGAACCAACAGCTGCAGCTTTAGCCTATGGATTAGATAAAGGAAAAGGTAATCATACTATTGCAGTATATGATTTAGGTGGTGGTACATTTGATATTTCAATTATTGAAATAGATGAAGTTGATGGAGAAAAAACTTTTGAAGTATTAGCAACAAATGGTGATACTCATTTAGGAGGAGAAGATTTTGATAGTCGTTTAATTAATTATTTAGTATCAGAATTTAAAAAAGATCAAGGAGTTGATTTGACTAATGATCCATTAGCAATGCAACGTTTAAAAGAAACTGCAGAAAAAGCAAAAATTGAATTATCATCAACTCAACAAACAGATGTTAACTTACCATATATTACTGCAGATTCTTCGGGTCCTAAACATTTAAATATCAAAGTGACAAGAGCAAAATTAGAATCTTTAGTTGAAGATTTAATAAATAAATCAATAGATCCATTGAAAATGGCTTTAAAAGATGCACATTTATCTATTTCTGATATTAATGATGTAATTTTAGTAGGTGGACAAACAAGAATGCCTATGGTTCAAAAAAAAGTTGCTGAATTTTTTGGTAAAGATCCTAGAAAAGATGTTAATCCTGATGAAGCAGTTGCTATTGGAGCTGCTGTTCAAGGTGGTGTATTAGCTGGTGATGTAAAAGATGTATTATTATTAGATGTTACTCCTTTATCATTAGGAATAGAAACAATAGGAGGTATTATGACTCCTTTAATTAATAAAAATACTACTATTCCTACAAAACATAGTCAAATTTTTTCAACTGCTGAAGATAATCAATCTGCTGTTACTATTCATGTTGTTCAAGGAGAACGTAAAAGAGCAAATGATAACAAATCTTTAGGACAATTTAATTTAGATGGTATTAGTCCTGCACCTCGTGGTATTCCACAAATAGAAGTTACTTTTGATATAGATGCTGATGGAATATTACATGTATCTGCAAAAGATAAAAAAAGTGGCAAAGAACAAAAAATTATAATAAAAGCTTCATCCGGTTTAAATGAAAAAGAAGTAGAAAAAATGATAAGAGATGCAGAATCTAATGCAGAATCAGATCTTAGATTTGAAGAATTAATTAAAATACGTAATGAATCTGATCAACTTATTCATAGTACAAAGAAAAAAATGGTAGAAGTTGGTGATAAACTTACTAAAGAAGATAAATCTTTTATTACAAATGCAATAGATCAACTTAACATATCATTAAAAAAAGAAGATAAAAATGACATTCAAACAAAAATGCAATTATTAATTCAAGCATCTAGTAAAATTTCAGATATTATGGAAAATAATAATCAACAAAAAATGAATAATAATAAAAATAATAGTAAATCTAAAAATAAAAATAATAATGTTGTTGATGCTGAGTTTGAAGAAGTAAAAAATAATAAAAAATAATTGCCTTCTCAATCATTAAATTATTTTCACTAATTAATTATAGAAATTATATTAATACCGATTTATTATATTAATAAATTTTATTTTTAATATATAAACGGTATTAAAATTATAAGATTAGGAAAGGTAGTAATATATTATGTCAGAAAAAGATTATTATGAAATTTTAGGTGTTGCTAAAAATGCAAAAGATCGTGAAATTAAACAAGCTTATAAACGTTTAGCTATAAAATTTCATCCAGATCGTAATCAAGGAAAAAAAGAAGCTGAAAATAAATTTAAAGAAATTAAACAAGCTTATGAAATTTTAAGTGATAAACAAAAAAGATCTGCTTATGATCAATATGGACATTCTGCTTTTGAACAAGATAATATTAATAATACAACCGATTTTGGTGATATTTTTGGAGATGTTTTTGGAGATATTTTTGGAAATTCAAGAAATTATAAATCTAATAAAGGTAATGATTTAAAATATGCTATTAATATTTCTTTAGAAGAAGCAGTTAAAGGAACAATAAAAGAAATAAAAATTCCATTTTTAAAAAAATGTACTAATTGTAATGGTACTGGAGCTCAAGGTTCTCTTCAGAATTGTTATACTTGTAATGGTCATGGACAAATACAAATGAGACAAGGATTTTTTACTGTACAACAAACTTGTCCTAATTGTAATGGTAAAGGTACCTTAATAAAAAAATTATGTATTACATGTAAAGGAAAAGGGAAAGTAGAAAAATATAAAATTTTATCTATAAAAATTCCATCAGGTATTAATACTGGAGATCGTATTAGATTGAATGGAGAAGGAGATTTAGGTAATAATGGTGCCCCTTCTGGGGATTTATATATAGAAATAAGGATTAAAAAACATCCTCTTTTTGTAAGAGAGGAAAATAATTTGTTTTGTGAATTACCTATTAATTTTTCTATAGCAGCATTAGGTGGGAATTTAGATATTCCGACATTAAACGGATATGTAAAAATTAAAATTCCTCCAGAAACTCAAACAGGTAAAATATTTAGATTACGTAATAAGGGGATTAAATCTATAAGAGATAATCTTATTGGAGATTTATTATGTAAAATTATTGTAGAAACACCAGTAAATTTAAATGATAAACAAAAAATAATGTTACATAATCTGGGAAAAACTTTTTTTAAATCAAATAATTATAAAAATATTCCTAAATATAAAAAATTTATAAAAAATATAAAACTTTTTTTTGATAATTTAAAAAATTAATTACAATAGAGGGTATAGAAAATAAAATTTTATTTTCTATACCCTCTATTGTAATTTTAAATGTTAACTATTTAATTTTCCATGACAAAATTTATATTTTTTTTTCGAAGAACATGGACATAAATCATTTCTACCAATTTTTTTTAACGAATAAATATTATTATTTTGTTTTTTTTTATCTATAAAATAACGATAATCTTCTTGAGAAAGATTTAAACTATTTATAATTTTTTCGTTATTTTTATTTCTAAAATTTTTTAATTGTATTGAAGATTTAATTCTATTTTTTTCTGGTAAACTGATTGATATTTGACTTATTATAATAATAATTTCTTTTTTTAATAAATCTATCATTGAACGAAACATATGAAAAGATTCAATTTTATATTCTTGTTTAGGATCTTTTTGTGCATATCCTCTTAAATGAATTCCTTCTCTTAAATAATCCATAGCAGAAAGATGTTCTTTCCATAAACTGTCTAATAATTGAAGCATTATATTTTTTTCAAAATTACGTATAATATCATTACCTAATATTATTTCTTTTTTATTATATTCTTGCTCAGAAAACTCAATTATTTTTTTTAAGAAATTTTTCTTATTAATAGTTTTTACATTATTCTTTTCAGAAACTTGTAATAATTTATTAATAGGTAAATATATATGAAATTTTTTTTTAAAAAAATTATCTAATTTTATTAAATTCCATTCATCTTCTGAAAAAAAATTAGATTTTATACATTTATCTATAATTTTTGTAAATACATCAATTCTAAATTGTTTTATAATTTTATAAACATTAATAGTTTGTAATAATTTATTTCTTTGTTTATATATAGCTAAACGCTGATCATTAGCTATATTATCATATTCTAATAATTGTTTACGTATATCAAAATTATAATTTTCTACTTTTTCTTGTGCTCTAGCTATAGCTTTAGTTATCCATGGATGTTCAATAGATTCATTTTCTTTCATACCAAATTTATACATAATTTTTGATATTTTATCTGGAGCAAAAATACGCATTAATGAATCTTCCATAGATAAATAAAATCTTGAAGAACCACAATCACCTTGACGTCCAGAACGTCCTCTTAATTGATTATCAATTCTTCTAGATTCATGACGTTCAGTACCGATAACATGTAATCCTCCTAATAATAAAACTTCATTATGTTCTTTTAACCAAGACAACTTTATATTTTGTATTTGATCTTCACTTAATTTATTATCTAATTTTAATTGAATATTACCACCTAAAACAATATCTGTACCTCTTCCTGCCATATTAGTAGCAATAGTAACAGCATTTTTTTTACCTGCTTGAGATATAATTTCAGCTTCTTTCAAATGTAATTTTGCATTTAAAACATTATGTTTAATACCCATTAAAGTTAATTTTTTTGAAATTAATTCTGATTTTTCTATTGAAATGGTACCAACTAATACTGGTTGACCTTTATAATATTTATTTTTTATATCATTTATAATAGCTTTAATTTTTTCTTTTTCAGTAATATATACTAAATCAGATAAATCTTCTCTTATCATTGGTTTATTAGTAGGAATAACAATAGTATCTAATTTATAAATTTCTTTAAATTCAAATGCTTCCGTATTAGCAGTACCTGTCATTCCTGATAACTTTTTATATAACCTAAAATAATTTTGAAATGTAATAGAAGCTAAAGTTTGATTTTCACTATTAATTTTTACATTTTCTTTTGCTTCTATAGCTTGATGTAATCCATCTGACCATCTTCGTCCTTGCATAATACGTCCTGTGTGTTCATCTACTATAATAATTTGATTATTTTTTACAATATAATCAATATTTTTCTTAAATAATTTATGAGCTCTTAAACCAGCAATAATATGATGCATAATAATAATATTAGAATTAGAATATAGTGATTCTTCTTTCTTTATAATTTTTTTTTCTACTAAAATTTTTTCTATATAAATTAATCCATTTTCTGTTAAATATGCTTGACGTGATTTTTCATCTATAAAGTAATGTCCTTCACCTTTAGAAAGGTTAGAATTTTCTTTTTCTTGATATATTAATTTTGGAATAATTTTGTTAATTTGAATATATAATTTTGAATTATCTTCAGTAGGACCAGATATTATTAATGGAGTTCTTGCTTCATCTATAAGAATAGAATCAACTTCATCTATTATAGCATAGTATAAATTTCTTTGTACTTTGTCCGAATAATGAAAAACCATATTATCTCTTAAAAAATCAAACCCAAATTCATTGTTTGTACCATAAGTAATATCGGCTAAATAAGATATTTTTTTTTCACTAGGTGACATTCCTGATAAATTAACACCAACAGTTAATCCTAAAAATTCAAATAATATTTTATTATTTTCTGCGTCACGTTTAGCTAAATAATCATTTACAGTAACAATATGAACATTATTACCGGTCAAAGCATTAAGATAAGCTGGTAATGTTGCTGTTAAAGTTTTTCCTTCACCTGTGCGCATTTCAGCAACACAATTATTGTTTAATACTATTCCTCCTATTAACTGGACATCAAAATGTCTCATACCAAATAATCTTTTACTTGCTTCTCTAACTACTGCAAAAGCTTCTGGTAAAATATTTTCTAATGTAATATTTTCTTTTATTTTTTTTTTAAATAAAAAAGTTTTATTTTTTAATTCTAGATCAGTTAATTTTTCAAAATTTTTTTCCAAACTATTTATATAGTTGACTATTTTTTTTATACGGCGTAAAACATGATCATTATGACTACCAAAAATTTTTGATAAAAAATTTTTTAACATATATATACTCTTAAATAAAATTTATGATGATATTTAAAAAGTGTAAAATTATTAATTTAAACTATTAAATAATTATTTAAATTAATTATATTAAAAGGATAAATATTTTTATGCGTAATAATAAATTACTTTCAATTAAAAAAATATTTTATAATAGACATAATTATTCATATTATTCAAAAATATTTATAAAATTAAAATTACATATAAATATTCTAAACAAAATCAATCAAATAATTAAAAATTATTTTCCAAAAAAATTACATAATTGGTATAATGCAAAAAGTTTTGTAAACAATATTTTAATTATAGAAACAAATAATTCTAGTTCTATGATGAGATTTTTATATGTAAAACAAAATATTATATCACTTTTAAAAAAAAATATTTTACCTTCTTTAAAAAATATAAATATTAAAATTAATCCAACGTTATTAACAAGTAATAATACTACTCATAATAAATATTTATTTAAACAAAATATTTTAAGTAAAAATAGTGCTATAAAATTACTTAATTTAGCTAAAAAAAGTCCTATAAAATTACGTTATATCATAGAACAATTAGCATCTTTAGCTAATTTAAACTAATTAAAATATAAATTTTGCATTATAATATAATAAAAAAATTATTTAGCTAAAAACAATATTTCATCAATAACATCACAAAAAGATAAACCAGCTTTTTTTGCAGCCATTGGAAATAAACTATTAGGGGTCATTCCAGGACAAGTATTTATTTCTAGTAATTGAAAATTATTTTTTTTATCTAAAATTATATCTACTCTTCCCCAACCACTACATTCTAGTACATTCCATGCTTTCATAGCCAATTCAGATAATTCTTTTTCTTTATACTGATTTAATCCACTAGGACAAAAATATTGAGTATTTTTATCAATATATTTTGCTTCATAATTATAAAATGAATAAAATGATTTAATTTTAATTGATGGTAATGTTTTATTACCCAATATACCAACTGTATATTCTATACCTTCAATATATTTTTCAATTAATATATTATTACTATATACAAAAGCTTTTTTTATAGCATCTAATAAATAATTAACATTGTTTATTTTTGAAATACCTAAACTTGATCCAGTAGAATTAGGTTTTACACATACAGGAAAATTTAATTTTAAAATATTTTTTTTAATTTCTAAGTAATTTTTTTTTATAAAATCTATTTTTCTTAAAAAAACATGAGGATAAACAGGTAAACCATATTCTTTCCATAAAGTTTTTGCAATAAATTTATTAAAGGTTATAGAAGAAGCAAATGATTTACTACCAGTATAAGGAATATTTAAATATTCTAATATAGTTTGTATACTACCATCTTCTCCACCTTCACCATGTAAAGCAATAAAGATTTTTTTAAATTTCTTTTTTTTTAATAAAAATAGTGGGAAATCTCTAATATCTAATCCATAAGCTTCAATACCCATTTTTTTTAATGCGTTTAATATTGTATTACCTGAAATTAAAGATATTTCTCTTTCTGGTGAATTACCACCATATAAAACAGCTATTTTATTAGACATATATAAATTTTTTATAAAAAATATTTAAATCTTATAATATAAATTATAATTTAAATTTTTTTTTCACTAATAGTGATGATATTTTATTAATATCTCCAGCTCCTTGAATTAATAGTATATCATTTTTAGTAAATTTTGAATATAAATTTATAATTATTTCATGATAATTTTTTCCTAAACCAAAAATTGGATTAATTTTTCCATAATTTTTAATACCTTTATATAAAGAAATACTATCTCCACCTGAGATATAATCTTCTCCTGCAGAATATACATTTAATATAAATAATACATCAACAGTAGATAATGTTTTAATAAATTTATTTAATAAATTTGCAGTTCTAGAATATCGATGTGGTTGGAATATCATTATAATTTTTTTTTGTGGCCAAATTTCGCGTACTGTATTAATTGTTACATTTATTTCTGTTGGATGATGTCCATAATCTTCAATAAGTGTAATATTATTTATTAAATTATTTTTTTTATATTCAAAAGTACCTAAAATATCAAATCTTCTTTTTATACCTGAAAAATTTTCTAATGCTTTTAATATGTTTTTATAATTCATTCCTGTATAAGAAGATACAGCAAAAGCTGCAGTAGCATTTAAAACATTATGTTTACCTGGTAAATTTAAACTTACTTCTAAAGATATATTTTCTTTTACTTTTAACAAATTAAATTTACTTTTTAAATTACATTGTTGATAATTATATATTTTTATATCAGCATCTTTACTAAAACCATAAGTAATAATATTATTATGTATTAAATTATTTTTTAATAAATCTCTAATAGCAAGATTATCAATACAAATAATTATACAACCATAAAAAGGTATATTTTTTAAATAATTTAAAAAATTTTTTTTTAATATTTCAATATTATATTGATAATATTCTAAATGTTCATCTTCAATATTAGTAATTACATTAATTATAGGTCTTAAATTTAAAAAAGAAGCATCACTTTCATCTGCTTCTGCTATGAAATATTTACTTTTTCCTAAATGAGCATATAATGATGATTTTTTTAAAATTCCTCCATTAATGAATGTTGGATCAAATCCTAATAATGAGTATATGTAATATATCATTGCAGTAGTAGTAGTTTTACCATGACTACCTGTGATTGTTATACTATAATAAAATCTCATTATTTCAGATAACATTTTAGCTCTACTAATTATAATAATATTATTTTTTTTAGCCGCAATTATTTCTGGATTATTATCTTTTATTGCTGAAGAAACTACAACAACATTGGTATTATTAATATTTTTAGCATTATGTTGAAAATATATTTTTACTCCTAAAGAAATTAAACTATTTGTAATTTCATTAGAGATTATATCTGATCCGCTTATTTTATATCCTTGTTTAACTAAAATATAAGCTATACCACCCATACCAAAACCACCAATTCCAATAAAGTGAATATTGTGAATATTATCCATTTTAGGTGTTATATAATCTGTTTTTTTAGAAAATTTTTTATTTATCATATATTTAATTTTATATTATAGATAATTACAATTAATTGAAATATTCATTTATTTCTTTATAAATTAATTCTGTAGAATTAATTAAAGAAACACTACGAGATTTTTTTGAAATTTGTATTAACATTTGTTTATTCCAAGATAATAAAACATTTATAATATTATGAATATTTATATTATCTTGATCAAAAATTTCTGCTGCACCAATTTGTTTTAATCTTAATGCATTAAAATATTGTTGATTATCTTTATGTTTAAAAGGTATAAAAATAGCTGGTAATCCTATAGCAGAAATTTCACTTACAGTCATAGCACCTGATCTACTAATAATAATATCTGCCCACTTGTATGCATAATGTATTTTATAAATATATTCTGTAATAAAATAAAATTTTTTTTCATTTTTATTTAGAAAAGATAAAGAAATATCCTTTAAATTACCTTTACCTACTTGATGTAATATTATTACTTTATTTTTTAAAATTTTTGCTAAATTTATTCCTATAGAATTTATTATATTAGATCCTTGACTACCACCCATAATTAGTAAGTGTAATGGATTATTATTTTTTAAAAATTTTTTTTTACATAAAGATAATTTAGTTATTTCTTTACTTAAAGGATTACCAACCAATATACCATTTTTAAATGTATGAGGGTATGCTTGCATACTTTTTTTAGATATTTTTGATAAAAAATTATTAGTAAAACCTGGAATACTATTTTGTTCATGGATTATTAATGGAATACCACATAACCATGCTGCTATTCCACTTGGTCCTGATATATAACTACCCATAGCTAAAACTATATTAGGTTTATAAGATTTATAAATTAAAATAGTTTTATACATAGGTTTTATTAATTTAAATAGGGTAATTATTTTTGACCAAATATTTTTTTTTTTAAATTTTAAAAATTTAATTAAATAAATTTTAATTTTTTTTTTAGGAATAATTTCTGCTTCCATTCTATCAATTGATCCTATCCAACGAACATCCCATCCTTTTTCTATTAGTTTATACGCTATATTAAGAGCAGGATAAATATGTCCACCTGTTCCACCAGATACTATAATAATTCTTTTAGACATTTTATTATTTATATAATTTTAAATCAATTAAACAAGAACATAATTCTATCATAATTTAAATTAATTAAATTAAAACATTTGAATATTTTTAATTATTAAAAATATTACTTTTATGAATAATATTTTAATTATTTTGTTTAACTAATTCAATAAATTTTATACCTCGATCTTTAAAATTTTTAAATTGATCAATACTAGAACATGCTGGAGATAATAAAACTATATCACCATATTTTAATAGTTTTGAAATATTTTTTATAGCATCGGCCATAGTTCTTACTAGTATTGCTTTAGGATATAAAGACATTATTTTTTTACTAGCTAATCCAAAACAATAAATATGAATTTTATTATTCATTAAATATTTTTTTAATAAATGAAATTCACAATTTTTATCATATCCTCCTAATAATAACCATATTCTTTTATCTTTACCTAAAAAATTTAAAGCTGCTTTTGTACTATTTACATTAGTAGATTTAGAATCATTAATCCAAATCACTCCATTTTTTCTATGTATAATTTGTAATGTATGATTATTTAATTCATAATTACAGATATATTTTAAAGATATTTTTCTAGGTATATGTAATATATCTGCTATAGCTAATACAGCTAAAGCATTAACATAATTATGTGTTCCTAGTAGTTTTGTATGATTAAAATTTAAAATTATATCATTATTAATTTTTAAATAATTATTATTTTGATTTTTATATAATTGATATTTTCCTTTATTTATACCAAAACTAATATATTGTTGATGTATTTGTAAATTATTAGGATATGTTAAAAAATCATTAGCATTATATATACATATAGAAGAATTTTTATAAATTTTTAATTTTGTTTCTTGATATTGTTTGATTCCTAAAGGATAGCGATCCATATGATCAGATGAAATATTTAGTATAACAGAAATAAATGGCTTAAATTTTTTTACAGTTTCTAATTGAAAACTAGATAATTCTATTATATAAAAATTTTGAAAATTAGATAATAAATCTAATACTGGACATCCAATATTTCCTCCAATACCTGCACTATAATAATTATTTATAATTTTACCTATCATATTAGTAACTGTACTTTTACCATTAGTACCTGTAATAGCAATAATAGGAGTTTTTGTTGAATTATAGAATAATTCAATATCTCCTATTATTTTTATTCCTTTTTTTGCAGCATCTTTTAATAATGGATGAAATAAAGAAATACCTGGACTAATAACAATTAAACTAGCTGTTAAAATCCAATCTTTATTCAAATACCCAACACAATATTTAACTGAAGATGGTATTTTTTTTATAAAAGGAGGATTAGTTCTACTATCCATAACATATGGTATAATTCCCTGTTTAATAAAAAATTTAATACATGAAAAACCAGTAACTCCTAAACCTATAATTAATACTTTTTTAGTCATATTTATTAGCATACCTTTAATATTGATAAAGTAATCAATAATAATATTAATGATATAATTCCAAATCTAGCAACAATATGAGATTCTGGATATCCTTTTAATTCAAAATGATGATGTATAGGTGCCATAAGAAATACACGATATTTTTTATATTTATAAAAAAAAACTTGTATTATAACCGATAATGATTCCAATAAAAATATTCCACCCATTATTAGTAATAATATTTCTTGTCTTATTAATATAGTAATTATACCTATAGCACTTCCTAAAGATAATGATCCTATATCTCCCATAAATATAGTTGCTGGATATGTATTAAACCACAGGAAACCTAATCCTGAACCAATAATAGCAGTACATATAATTACTAATTCTTTTGTATATTTTAAATATGGTAAATTAAAATATTTAGAATATTGTATATCTCCTGTAATATATGATAATAGAGCTAAACCAAAAACAATTAATATTACTGAAATAATAGCCATACCATCTAAACCATCTGTTAAATTTACAGAATTACTAATCCATAATATAATTAGATAAGAAATTATTAAATATGTAATAAAATTTAAATAAATTTTTATATGTTTAAAAAATGGAATTATAAATTGTAATGCAGATTTTTCTGTATTATTTACATAAAATAATGTAACAATTATTATTGTTATAATTGTTTGTAAAAAAATTTTTTTAGAAATTGTTAAACCAATAGAATTATCTAATATTATTTTATAAAAATCATCAATAAAACCAATTAATGCATAAAATAATATTATCGTTAATACATACCATAAGTATGGATTATATAAGTCTGACCAAAATAATACTGAAGTAATAAATGATATTAATATTATAATACCACCCATGGTAGGAATATTTTTTTTTTTTAAATGAGATTTTGGACCATCTAATCGTATTACTTGAGAAAAATTTTTTTTTTGAAAAAAAGTAATAAAATATGGAGTAATACACAATGAAATAATAAAAGATGTTAAAAGACTAATAATAGCACGCAAAGTAAAACTAATAAGAAAATTAGATATTTGAAAATAAAATTTTAAATATTTAGCTAATATTAAAATCATTTAAATTGCTCCTGTTTTAATAACATATTTATTAAAACTTCTACTTGAGCTTTTCTTGATCCTTTAAATAATATAGTAAAATTATTTAAATTAGTTAATATTTTAATTAATCGTGTTATTAATTTTTTTTTATTTAAAAAATATTCAAAATTATTATTATATTTTGTAATATATTTACTATATAAACCAATACTTAAAACAAAATCTAAATTAGATTTTAAAATAAAATTTTTAATTTGATTATGATAAAAAAATGAATATGAACCTAATTCCATCATATCTCCAATAACCAAAATTTTTTTTCCATTCATTTTTTTAAGAACGTTAATAGCTGCTATAACTGATTGAGGATTAGCGTTATATGTATCATTTAAAATCAATTTATTATATCCTAATTTTATAGGGGAAAGCCTACCAGATATTGATCTAAAACTAGCTAAACCTTTAGATATATCATCTAAAGAAGCACCTGCAGATAATGAAAGTGCCGATGCAGCTAATGCATTACTTACATTATGTAATCCACCAATAATAAATAAATTAATAAATATTTTTCCTATTGGTGTATGTAAATTAAAACAAATTTTGTTTTGTAAAATTTTTAGATTACTAGTAAAAAAATTAGCATTATGATTTTTTATAGAAAATGTCCATTTTTTTTTATTAATTAATTTATATAAAATTTTTTTATGATTTACATCATCAAAATTAATAATAGCTCTATCACTATTTAATAAATATTGAAATATATGACTTTTACATCTAACAATATTTTCAAAAGATTTAAATCCCTCTAAATGAGATACTGATATATTATTAATTATAGCAGTATTAGGTCTAACTAAATTACTTGAATATTTAATATCACTTAAATTATTACCTCCTAATTCAATAATTATATATTTATGTTGACTATTTAAATTTAATAAAGTTAAAGATACTCCAATAATATTATTCATATTATCTTTAGTAAATAATATCTTTCCAATATTTTTTAATATTGATACAGTCATTTCTTTAACAGATGTTTTACCAGATGAACCTGTTATTCCTATAAAATGAGATTTTGATTGTAATCTTTTCCATAAACTAATTTTGCCTAAACTAATAATTGTATCAAATACAATTATTTGAGGTATTGAAATTTGTAAATATTTATTAACAATTACAGCTAATGCTCCATTATTTATAGCATCTTGAACAAAATTATGTCCATCAAAATTTTTTCCACGAATAGCAATAAATAAACATTTAAAATCAATTTTTTTGCTATTTATAGAAAAATTTAATATATCAATATTTTCTCCAATTAATTTACCATTAACAATTTTTGTTAACTTTTTTAAATTAATTATTTCATTCATGAGATATTTTTTTTAAAAAAATTATTAACAACATCATAATCAGAATAATTAAAAATTTTATTTCCAATAATTTGATATTGTTCATGACCTTTACCTGCTATAAGTATAGTATCATTTTTATCAGCATTATTTATTGCGTAATGTATTGCTTCTAATCTATTTAAAATTATATGTAAATTATTTTTATTTTTATATTCTTTTGTAATATCATTAATAATATTTATTATATTTTCTGATCTAGGATTATCAGTAGTGATAATTACAATATCTGAGATATTTTTTGCAATAATGCCCATAATTGAACGCTTTCCAATATCTCTTTCTCCACCACACCCAAATATACACCATATTTTATTTTTACAATATAATTTAATAGTCAAAAGTACATTTTTTAATGCATCAGGAGTATGTGCATAATCAATGATAATTGTTGGATAATTTTTATACAAAGGCAATATTTCCATTCTTCCATAAACAGAATGTAATTTAGTAGAAGTGTTTATAAGATCTTTTAAAGAAAAATTTAAAGTTAATAATGTAGTTATACTTAAAATGATATTAATTACATTAAAATATCCAATCAAAAATATTTGAATAATTCCTTTACCCCAACTTGAATTAAATTCAATAATAGTATTGGTTTTAAAAAAATTTATTTTAGTAACCTTAAAATATAAATTGTTTTTTACATAAATATTTTTTTTAGTAGTAACAGCAATAGTTTTGTTATAAGATAATTTTTTAAACCAATTATATCCCACAATATCATCAATATTTATAATATTTTTTTTGATTTTATGTTCAGAAAAAAATTTCCATTTAGTTAACTCATAATCTTTCATATTCAAATGATAATCTAAATGATCTCTACTTAAATTTGTAAAAATTCCTACTTCAAATTTTAAACTAGAAATTCTACTTTGATTTAACCCATGTGAAGAAATTTCTATAATAACTATATCTGCTTTTTGTTCTATAAAAGTTTTTAATTTATATTGAATTTCAATAGCAGAATCTGTTGTATTATTAGTAGATACTAAATTATTATAAAAACCATTTCCTAATGTACTACAAATTGCTGCTTTTTTCCCTAATAAGTTAATCCATTGCATCAAAAAACTAGTAACACTTGTTTTTCCATTAGTTCCTGTAATTCCAATAACAGGTATTTTATAACTAGGATTATTATATAATTTTCCTGCAAAAAAAGAAATTTTTTCTTGTAAATTTGATAGAAAAATTATAGGAATATTTTTTTTAAAAATTATATTATAAGGTTGTAATTTATTGTTATTTTCAGTAATAATAGCAACAGCTCCATTTTTAATAGCATCATCTATAAAAATTCTACCGTCTAATTTATGACCTTTAATAGCTAAAAATAAACAATTTTTACCCTCAATTTGTCGACTATCTAAAACTATTTTTTTTATTAAAATATTAGGTAATGTGTAATTATTTATATAATTATCTAATAATTCTAATAAACTTAAACTATAATTGTTCAATTTTATACCTTATAAAATATCTGTTTTAAATTTTATTAAATTATATTCATATTATGAATATATAAAAGATAAAAAATAATATAATAAAATTTTATATTTTTTGTCCTACACGTAATATTGCACTTCTTGATCTAGGATTATTATAAATTTCTTTAGGGTTAGGAAATATTCTATTAATTATTTTTAATTTATAATTTTTTTTAGATAAATTATTTATTTCTTTTTCGGTTAAGGGTACACCAAAATGATATTTATCATTATTTATACTGTGCATTTTCATAAATTTTTTTATAATACGATCTTCTAATGAATGAAAACTAATTACAGATATTATACCTCCTTTTTTTAATATTCTTAATGAATTATACAAAGCTTTTTTAAGTTCTTCTAATTCTTTATTAATAAAAATTCTTATTGCTTGAAATGATCTTGTTGCTGGATGTTTATATTTTTTTTTATTTTTTTTAAATTTATATACAATAGAACATATTAATTTGCTTAAATCGATAGTATTATTTAATTTATTTTTTTTAATATATTGTTTAATATTACATGCTATTTTTTTAGCAAATTTTTCTTCACCATATTTTTTTAATACGTAAGATAATTTATCTTTACTAACTTTTTGAATCCATTGAGCAGCAGTTATTCCATTACTTTGATTAAAACGCATATCTAAAGGACCATTAGATATAAAAGAAAAACCTCTTTTGGGATCATTTAATTGAAAAGAGGAAAAACCTAAGTCAAATAAAATTCCATCTATTGTGCCCAATACTTTAGAATCTAAAATATTTATTAAATTAGAAAATTTTTCATTTATGTATATAATACGTTTATCAATAATTTTATTAAAAAGTATTGTTTTTATATCACAATCTACTGCGTATATACGACCTTTTTCTCCTAATTTAGATAAAATTAATTTTGTATGACCTCCACATCCATATGTAGCATCTATATAAATTCCGTTTTTTTTTACATTTAGACTATTAATAGATTCTTTTAACATAACCGGTATATGTTTTATCATAATTTATATTTATTATTTAATTAATAAAATACTTATTTTTTAATAAATTTTACTTAATATAATTTTTATTAATATATTATTATATGTATATATTACAAAAATATTTTAAAATAAACTTTTAGTTTAAAATTATATAATTTATTTTGTAAAGCATTTATTTTTTTGATTTATATATTCTATATTATTATGATATTGAAATTGTTGTATTTAAAATTTTTTATAAAATAAAACATTTAATTTTAAATTTTATCAATTTAATATATATTATATTAATAAATAACAATTAAAATATTTTTTAAAAAATATATTACTAATAATAAAAAAATTAAAAAAATCTGATTTTATTATTTTAAATAAAATATAAAATTTATTATTTTATTTTTTATAAAAATTGTATTTGAATATTATTTAAAATAACTTTGAAAATAAAATTCATAAATTTAAAAAAAATATTCTTAAAAATTTTTTATTAATATAATTTAATTATATATTTAATATAAAACATTATAAAATTTTACTTAATTATGAATATAAACAATATTAAATGTACTCCTATAATGAAACAATATTTTAAAATAAAAAATCAATATCCTAATATTTTACTTTTTTATCGTATGGGTGATTTTTATGAAATGTTTTTTGAAGATGCTAAAAAAGCATCAAAAATATTAAATATTGTTTTAACGAAAAGAGGCGTATTAAATAATGAACCTATACCGATGGCAGGAATACCATATCATAGTTTAAATAATTATTTATCTAAACTAATTAATTTAGGTGAATCTGTAGCAATTTGTGAACAAATTAATAATACAAATAAAAATAAAACTTCTAATAAAATATTAGAGCGTAAAATTGTACGTATTATTACTCCTGGTACTGTAAGTGATGATATTTTATTGAAGAATAATCAAGATAGCTTATTAGCATCTATATGGCAAGAAATAAATTATGGTTTTGGATATGCAACTTTAAATATGAGCTCTGGAAGTTTTAAAATTATAGAAAGTAAAAATTATGATATAATATCTGGTGAATTACAAAAAACTAATCCTAGTGAATTGTTATATCCAGAAAATTTTCATTATATGAAGTTAATAGAAAATAGAAATTGTATTAGACGTAGACCTATATGGGAATATGATCTTGAAACTGCTCATCAACAATTAAATATGCAATTTAATACTAAAAGTTTAAAGAGTTTTGGTGTTGAAAAAGCATCAATGGCTATTAAAGCTGCTGGATGCTTAATACAATATGTTAAAGATACACAACGTGTTTTTTTACCTCATATAAATAATATCAAATTAAAAAATTCTTCTAGTGAAATTATAATGGATGAGAATACTAGAAAAAATCTTGAAATTACAGAAAGTATATCAGGTAACAAAGATAATACTTTAATAAGTATTCTAGATTATACTAGTACTTCAATGGGTAGTCGTTTATTAAAACGTTGGTTGCATTCTCCAATACGTAATATTAAAATTATTATTGATCGTCAAAATAGTATTTCAAAATTACAAAAACATTTTGTAGATTTTAAAAAATTATTAATTAAAATTAATGATATTGAGAGAATTATTGCAAGATTATCATTACGAACGGCTAAACCTAAAGATTTAGTTTCTTTAAGAAAAACTTTTAATATTTTACCTAAAATACATAATATTTTAAATATTACAGAAGATTGTTATATTAAAAATAAAATTTTTGATATAGGATTATTTAAAAAATTAAAATATTTATTAGAAAAATCAATTAAAAAAAATCCATCTTCTACATTAAAAGATGGGAATGTTATTGCTACAGGATATAATAAAACCTTAGATAAATTAAGAAAAATATCTAAAAATTCTAAAGAATATTTAATTTCTTTAGAAAAAAAAGAACGTCAACTATTAAATATAGAAAAATTAAAAATAGGATTTAATACTATCCATGGATATTATATCCAAATAACTAAAAATCAAAAAATTAAAAAGTTACCAAAAAAATATTTAAAAATTCAAACATTAAAACATTGTCATAGATATATTATTCCTGAATTAAAAAATTATCAAGAAATGGTTTTTTTATCTAAAAATAAATTATTTCTTTTAGAAAAATTTTTATATAATCAATTATTTGATTTTATCAACCCTGAATTAAAAAAATTACAAAAAGTAGTTTTATTAATATCTGAATTAGATGTATTATGTAATTTAGCAGAAAGATCGATAACATTAAATTATACATGTCCTATTATTACTAATAAGTTAGGTTTGTTTATAGAAAAATCTCGTCATCCTATTGTAGAAAATATTCTTAAAGATCAATTTATTCCTAATAATTTATTGTTAACTCCTGAAAATCATATGTTAATAATTACTGGTCCTAATATGGGTGGTAAAAGTACTTATATGCGTCAAATTGCATTAATTATTTTAATGGCTTACATAGGTAGTTATATACCTGCAGATAAAGCTATTATAGGCCCAATAGATCGTATATTTACAAGAATTGGTTCTATGGATGATATTTCTTCTGGTTTATCTACTTTTATGATAGAAATGATGGAAACTGCAAATATTTTAAGAAACGCTAATAAATATAGTTTAGTATTAATGGATGAAATTGGAAGAGGTACATCTACATATGATGGATTATCAATTGCTTGGGCTTGTGCTGAAAATATTGTAAAAAAAATAAAATCAATGACTTTATTTTCTACAAATTATATTGAATTAACTAATTTATCTTTAAAAAATAAAGGAATTAAAAATGTTTTTTTTGATGCTATAGAGTTTAATAAATCTATTGTATTTATGTATTCATTGAAAAATGGCATCATTAATAAAAATTATGGTTTGTTTGTTGCTTCTTTAGCTGGTATCCCTACAGAAGTTATTAAATTAGCTAAAAAAAAAATTATTAAATTAGAAAAAATATATAAGTATTAATTTTTACTAAAAATATGTTTTGTTATAATTTAATTATTATAATAATAAAAAATTTTTATCAAATAGTAATTAATAATTTTAGTTTAATCTTATTAAGATTATTTCTAAAAAAATTAATAGAATATAATTAATTATGTTAAAATTAATATAATAATATATTAATATATAGTTAAAGGATAATAATTTATATGGGTTCTTTTTCTAAAGAAATTAATTCAATTCATATTGAAGAAGAATTAAAAAATTCATATTTGGATTATGCTATGTCTGTTATAATAGGCAGAGCATTACCAGATGCAAGAGATGGATTAAAACCTGTACATAGAAGAATGTTATATGCTATGTATATATTAGGTAATACATGGAATAAACCTTATAAAAAATCAGCTCGTATTGTTGGAGATGTTATAGGAAAATACCATCCTCATGGTGATTCTGCAGTTTATGATACTATAGTAAGATTGGCACAATCATTTTCTTTAAGATATACATTAATAGATGGTCAAGGTAATTTTGGTTCTATTGATGGTGATTCTGCTGCAGCTATGCGTTATACTGAAATAAGAATGACTAAAATAACTCAAGAAATAATTAACGATCTTGAAAAACAAACAGTAGATTTTCTGCCTAATTATGATCTTACAGAAAAAATTCCTGAAGTAATGCCTACAAAAATTCCTAATTTATTAATTAATGGATCTTCTGGAATAGCTGTAGGAATGACTACTAATATACCTCCACATAATCTTACAGAAGTTATAAATGCGTGTTTAGCATATATAAAAAATGAAAATATTTCAATTCATCAATTAATGAAATATATTAAAGGACCAGATTTTCCTACAGCAGGAATTATAAATGATGATAATGGTATTGAAAAAGCTTATATAACAGGAAAAGGAAAAATTTTTATTCGTGGACGCAGTAAAATTATTGTAAATAATAATTTTAAATCAATTATTATATATGAATTACCATATCAAGTAAATAAAGCTAAACTAATAGAAAAAATTGCAGAATTAATCAAAGAAAAAAGGATTCATGGTATTAAAAATTTAAGAGATGAATCAGATAAAGATGGAATTAGAATTGTTATAGAAATTAAAAAAGATATATCTACAGATTTTATCTTAAATAATTTATATTCTTTAACTCAATTACAAATTTCTTTTAGTATTAATATGGTCTCCTTATATAAAGGAGAACCTAAAATTATGTCTTTAAAAAATATTATTGAAGCATTTATATCACATCGTCGTGAAGTAGTAATCCGTAGAACTAATTATGAAATTAATAAATTTCGTAATAAAGCTCATATTTTAGAAGGATTAATAGTAGCATTATCTAATATACAATCAATAATAAAAATTATTCGTTCTTCTTCTGTTATAGAAGTTATAAAAAATAAAATTTATTCTAAACTATGGAATGTCAATAATGTATTATCTAATTTAAAATTACAAGAAAAAAAAGAAGAAAATATTTATTTAAATAGTTTAAATTTAATTCAATCTAATAATAGTTATTCTTTTAGCCATGATCAAGTACAAGCTATTTTAGATTTAAAATTACATAAATTAACCAGTTTAGAACATACAAAATTATTTCAAGAATATCAAAATATTATATATAAAATATCAGAACTTATTAAAATAATTGATGATTATCAATGTTTAATGAAAGTTATTTATAAAGAACTAATTTTTATTAAAGAAGAATTTGGTGATAAAAGAAAAACTGAAATTATTAGAAATAAATCTTTTATAAATATGGAAGATTTAATTAATGCTGAAGAAGTCATAATTACATTATCATATCAAGGTTATATTAAATATCAAAAATTATCTGATTATGAAGTTCAACATAGAGGTGGAAAAGGAAAAATAGCAGTTAAAACAAAAGAAAAAGATTTTATTAACTGTATAATTATAGCTAATACACATGATACTCTTTTATGTTTTTCTAATATAGGACGTGTATATTGGATTAAAGTATATAATTTACCAATATGTAATAGATATGCCAAAGGTAGACCTATTGTTAATATTTTGTCACTAAAAAATTATGAAAGAATTACTAATTTACTTGTAGTAAATAATTATAATAATAATTTAAATTTATTTATGGCTACTAAAAAAGGAATAATTAAAAAAATTAATTTAAAGAAATTTAAAAAACCTAGAAATGGAGGAATTATTGCAATAAAATTTAAAAAAAATGATTCTTTAATAGATGTTTCTATTACTAGTAAAGAAGATAAAATAATGTTATTTTCATCTTTAGGTAAAGTTGTGCAATTTAACGAAAATGAAGTTAGATCTATGGGAAGAATATCAATTGGTGTAAGAGGTATAAAGCTTTCATCTAAAAAAGATAATGTTGTTTCGTTAATTACTTTAAAAAATAAATGTCAAAATGATATTTTAACTATCACTCAAAATGGATATGGTAAAAGAACACGAAATAAAGAATATCCAATTAAATCACGATCTACTAAAGGTGTGATTTCTATAAAAATTAATAAAAGAAATGGTTTAGTAGCAAATGCTATAGAAGTTTCTCCTAATGATCAAATATTAATAGTAACGAATATAGGAACTTTAATACGTACATATGTTTCAGAAATTTGTACAGTTAGTCGTAATACTAAAGGAGTAATTATAATGAAAATAAATAAAAGTGAAAAAATTATAGCATTAGAAAAAATTTCTATAAAATAATATATATGTTATATATTGAAATTAATAATAATAAAATTATTGAATTTCAGACATTGCTAATAATTCATTAATTTTATCTATTTTTTCCCATGTAAAGATATTTCTTCCAAAATGTCCATAAGAAGATGTTTTCTTATATATTGGATTTAAAAGATTTAACATTTTAATTATATTTAAAGGTCTTAAATCAAATAATTTTTGTATTAATAAAGTTAATTTTTCATTAGAAATTTTACCTGTTCCAAATGTTTCTACCATTAGAGATATAGGCTTAGAAATACCAATTACATAAGCTATTTGAATTTCACAGCGTTCTGCTAAAGAAGAGGCAACTATATTTTTTGCTATATATCTTGCTATATATGCTCCAGATCTATCTACTTTTGTAGGGTCTTTTCCTGAAAATGAACCACCACCATGACGAGCCATACCACCATATGTATCTACAATAATTTTACGTCCTGTTAATCCACAATCTCCCATTGGACCTCCAATTACAAAACGACCTGCAGGATTAATAAAAAACTTTGTATTTTTATGTAACCATTTACTAGGTAATATTGGTTTTATAATTTCTTCCATAACCGCTTCTTGTAATTTTTTATATGATATATCTTCTGAATATTGAGTAGATAAAACTACTGTTTCTATTCTTAAAATTTTATTATTTTTATATTTAAAAGTAATTTGACTTTTAGCATCGGGTCTTAACCATGGTAAAATTCCATTTTTTCTAACTTCAGATTGTTTTTGTACTAAACGATGAGCATAAGTTATAGGGGCAGGCATAAAATTTTCTGTTTCATTAGTTGCATAACCAAAAACTAATCCTTGATCACCTGCACCGTTTATTAAACCATTTTTATTAAATATTCCTTTATAAATATCTTCAGATTGTTTACCTATATTATTTAATATAGCACAAGAATTAAAATCAAATCCCATGCTAGAATCAATATATCCTATCTCTTTTATAGTTTTTCTTATAATATTTTCTATATCTACACTAGCAGTAGTAGTAATTTCACCTCCAACTAGTACCATTCCAGTTTTAATATAAGTTTCACATGCAACACGTGATGTTGTATCCTGTTTAATAATGTCATCTAATATAGCATCAGAAATTTGATCTGCCATTTTATCTGGATGTCCTTCAGATACAGATTCTGAAGTAAAAAGATATTCACTCATTATTTTTCCTTTTATAGTAATTAAAATAAAATTTAATTTTTAATTAATATTAAATTATATTTAATAAAATTTTTATTTTAAAATGACTTAATAAGTAAAAATTAAATTATTAATAATATCTTAATTAAAATAATTAATCCAATTTTTTAAAAATATAATAAATAGATTTTAATATTATTTAAGTATATATTTATTTTATATGTAAATAAAAATTTATAAATATAAATTTTTATTTTTTTAAAACTTATATTTTAAATAATATTAATAATAATTATTAGGAGTCATAATTAATGCCTTCTCGAAGAGATCTTGCTAATGCTATTCGTATATTAAGTATAGATGCTATACAAAAATCTAATTCTGGCCATCCTGGAGCACCAATGGGTATGGCTGATATAGCAGAAGTATTATGGCGTGATTATTTAAATCATAATCCTGCAAATCCTAAATGGATAAATCGTGATAGATTCATCTTATCTAATGGTCATGGTGCAATGTTAATATATAGCTTATTACATTTAACTGGTTATGATTTAACAATATCCGAATTAAAAAATTTTAGACAATTAAATTCTCAAACTCCTGGACATCCTGAATTTGGATGTACACCAAGCATAGAAACAAGCACAGGACCATTAGGTCAAGGATTAGCTAATGCTGTTGGTATGGCTATAGCTGAAAAAACATTAGCATCACAATTTAATAAGCCAAACTATGATATAATTAATCATTATACTTATGTATTTATAGGTGATGGTTGTTTAATGGAAGGTATATCTCATGAAGTATGTTCTTTAGCAGGTACATTAAAATTAAAAAAATTAATAGTATTTTATGATAATAACAATATATCTATTGATGGTAATATTAGTGGATGGTTTACTGATAATACTAAAAAAAGATTTGAATCATATGGATGGAATGTTATTCCTAATATAGATGGACATAATTATAAAGATATTCAAAAAGCAATTGATAAAGCTAAATCTTCCATAGAAGAAAAACCATTTTTATTAATATGTAATACTACTATTGCTTTTGGTTCACCTAATAAATCTGGTAAAAATATATCACATGGATCTCCATTAGGAGAAATAGAAGTTTCCTTAACTAGAAAAAAATTAAATTGGCATCATAAACCTTTTGTTATACCAAAATCAATTTATGATAAATGGAATGCAAAAGATATAGGTAATTTAAAAGAATTAAAATGGATAAATAAATTTAATGATTATTCTACAATATTTCCAGAATTATCTAAAGAATTAAAAAGAAGAATAAATAATTTATTACCTAATGATTGGATTATTAAATCAAAACAATTTATTCGAAAACTATATAAAAATCCTATTGATATATCTACTCGTCAAGCATCTCAAGAATGTTTAGAATTTTTTTCAAAAATATTACCTGAATTTTTAGGTGGTTCAGCAGATTTAGCCTCTAGTAATTTAACTTTATGTACAGAGTCTAAAGCTATAAACAAATTTACATGTGGAAATTATATTCATTATGGTGTAAGAGAATTCGGAATGGTTGCTATAGCGAACGGAATTTCTTTATATAAAGGATTTATTCCATATACAGCAACTTTTTTAACATTTTCTGATTATTGTCGTAATGCTATTCGTATGGCTGCATTAATGAAAATTAGAAATATAATGATTTATACTCATGACTCTATAGGAGTAGGAGAAGATGGACCTACTCATCAGCCAATAGAACAAATATCTAGTTTAAGATTAATTCCAAATTTAAGTATTTGGCGTCCATGTGATCAAGTAGAAACAGCTATAGCATGGAAATATGCAATTGAAAATATTCATAGTCCAACTGGACTAATATTATCTCGTCAAAATTTACCAGTACAAATTAGAAATCAAAGTAAAATACCATATATTACATATGGTGGTTATATTTTAAAAGATTGTTTAGAACAAAACCCTGATGTTATTTTAATAGCAACAGGTTCAGAAGTTTATTTAGCAGTAGAAACATATAATCAATTAACTAAATTAAAATATAAAATTAGGGTTGTTTCTATGCCTTCTACAGATGTCTTTGATAAACAAAATGAAGAATATAAAAATTATGTATTACCTAAAAAAATTAAATTAAGAATTGCAATTGAAGCAGGTCAAACTGATTTTTGGTATAAATATGTAGGTTTAAATGGAATTGTAATAGGAATAAATAAGTTTGGTTATTCTGCACCCGCTGAAAAATTATTTAAAAAATTTGGTTTTACAGTAGAAAATATTATTTTAAAAATCCAAAAAATTTTACAATATAATTAAAATAATTAATTACATAAAGGAATTATATATGTCTATATTAAGTATTTTAGATATTAATATTACAAATAAAATTTTATTAATTAGATCTGATTTTAATGTTCCTATCAATGATAAAGGTAATATAATTTCTGATATTAGAATTCGTTTGTCATTACCAACTATAAAATATGCTATAAATAAAGGAGCTAAAGTTATTATAGCTTCTCATTTAGGACGTCCTGTAGAAGGATTCTATAATCATATTTTTTCTTTAAAAAATATTAGTAAATATTTAGAAAATATTTTAAATTGTAAGATTTATTTACAAAAAGATTTTTTTAATAAATTAAACTTTAAAAAAAATGAAATAATTATGTTAGAAAATGTTCGATTTAATATAGGTGAAAAAAACAACGATAAAACATTATCTAAAAAATATGCTTCTTTATGTGACATATTTGTAATGGATGCATTTGCGACAGCACATCGTAAACATTCTTCTACTTATGGAATAATAAAATATGCAAAAAAATCTTGTGCTGGTTTATTATTAATTAATGAATTAAATAATTTAAATAAAATTTTTAAAAATCCTAAACATCCTATTGTTTCTATTGTAGGAGGATCAAAAATATCAACTAAATTTAATTTTTTAAATAAAATAGCTAAACTATCAGATAAAATTATTGTTGGTGGTGGTATAGCTAATACATTTTTAGCAATAAATAATAATATTGGTCAATCATTATATGAACCAAAAGCTTTAAATTTAGCAAAAAAATTACAAGAAAAATATAACAATTTTATTGTTCCTATAGATTGTAAAGTAGGGACATCATTTTCAAATGATACATTAGTTAAAACAAAAAAAATAAATAATATATTATCTAATGAAATAATAATGGATATAGGTAAACATACTATAAAAATTATAATAGATATTTTAAATAAAGCAAAAACCATATTATGGAATGGACCTTTAGGAGTTTTTGAATTAACTAATTTTAGTCAAGGTACAAAAGATATAGCTTATACTATTGCTAATAATAATTCTTTTTCTATTGCTGGAGGTGGAGACACATTAGCTGCAATAGAGTTATTTAATTTATTTAATAAAATTTCATATATTTCAACTGGAGGTGGATCATTTTTAAATTTTATAGAAGGCAAAAAACTACCTTCAGTATTTATGTTAGAAAAATATCATAGTATGAATACTATATAAAAAAATAAATATTAAATATTTATTTATCAATAATAAGGCAAAGTTTATATGTCTAAAATTTTAAATTATGTCAAACCAGGCGTTGTTGTTAGTCATGATGTACAAACTATATTTAAAATAGCAAAAGAAAATAAATTTGCTTTGCCTGCAATCAATTGCATAGGAACTGATTCTATAAATACAGTTTTAGAAACAGCTGCTAAAGTTAAATCTGCAGTCATTATTCAATTTTCTCTTGGTGGTGCTTCTTTTATTGCAGGTAAAGCGTTACAAATTAAAAATTCTCAATTAGCATCTGTTATAGGAGCTGTATCAGGTGCATACCATGTACATAAAATTGCTCAATATTATGGAATACCAGTAATACTTCATACAGATCATTGTGCTAGAAAAACTTTATCTTGGATAGATGCTTTATTATATGAAAACGAGAAATATTATTTATTAAATGGTAAACCTTTATTTTCTTCCCATATGATTGATTTATCAAAAGATTCTGTAAGAGATAATATTTATATATGTAGTAAATATTTTCAAAGAATGTCTAAAATGAATATAACATTAGAAATTGAATTAGGTTGTACAGGAGGCGAAGAAGATGGTTTAGATAATAGTCATTTAGAAAAAAAATCATTATATACTGATCCTAAAGATGTAAATTACGCTTATGAAAAATTAAATTCTATTAGTTCACAATTTATAATTGCAGCTTCATTTGGAAATGTACATGGCGTATATAAATCTGGAAATGTACAATTATTACCAAAAATTTTAAAATATTCACAAAATTTTATAAGTAAAAAACATAATCTTATTCATAATCCTATAAACTTTGTTTTTCACGGAGGATCTGGATCTTCTGCAAAAGAAATTAAAGAGTCTATAAATTATGGTGTAGTAAAAATGAATATTGATACAGATACTCAATGGGCAAGTTGGAAAGGAGTATTAAAATTTTATAAAGAACATAAAAAATATTTACAAAAACAATTAGGTAATCCAGAAGGTTTAAATGAACCAAATAAAAAATATTATGATCCAAGATCATGGATTAGAGCATCTCAAATATCAATGAGTAAAAGATTAGAAAGAACTTTTCAAGAATTAAATGCTATTAATACATTATAAAATAATATAACTTTTTTATAATTATTTTATATATAACAAAAATATTATTTTATTAATATATCGATAATTAATAATGAATAAATTAATTCATAAAATAGATTTTTTAAAAAATTGGATTATATATAAAAAAATGTTTATTTTTTATCAATCATTACATATGCTTACAGCAGGCTGTATTCTATTGACTGGATTATTAATAATTCGTTTATTTACAAAAATTTTATATAATATTTTTATTGTAAAAAAAATAGATCCTATTGCCATAGGATTTATTTCAAATATTCTGAAATATCTTATTACAATTTTTGTAATAGTTAGTACATTAAGTAATATGGGTGTACAAACATCATCAATAATCGCAGCTTTTGGTACAATAGGTCTAGTTATTGGTTTAGCTTGGCAAAGTGCATTGTCAAACTTAGCATCAGGATTATTAATTATTACTTTCCGTACGTTTAAAATAGGTGATTATGTAAATGTTTGTAATAATATCAGTGGTCAAGTAACTAAAGTAGAGATTTTTTCTACTCGTTTGAGAACATTTGATGGTATTATTATAGCAATACCTAATGGTAAAATATTAGCAGATAACATTACTAATCTTTCTCAATGTCATGAATATCGTAATAAAATTACTTTAGGACTTTCTAGAATATTAATAAGTGAAGATCTAAATATGATAAGAAAAATATTATTAGATACAATTTATTTAGATCAAAGAATAATTAAAAATTCTAAAATTATTATTATTTTAGATGAAATAACCAATATTTCAATTAATATTACAGTATTTTTTTGGATTAGTGATTTTCTTTACAAAAGAGAAATATGTTCTGATTTAACTAATATAATTAAACATAATTTAGAATTATATAAAAATTCATGTGTTTTATGGATTAATAATAATAATTAAAATAATATTAATAAAATATTATTTTAATTTTTAACGGTGCGAACGGGATTTGAACCCGTGACCCCCGACGTGACAGGCCGGTATTCTAACCAACTGAACTATCGCACCAATAAATAATTCTATTATAAATTATATATGCATATCGTCAATACTTTTATTTAGATTTTTTAAATTCATTCCATAAATGAAAACCACACTTTTTTTTGATAAAATCTAATTTTAACTGATGTAATTTATATTCTTCTTTAGAAGGATATATTATTAATAATTTTTTTTTTGCCAAATTTTTTTGAATATTATTAATTTTATTTATATTATTTTTTTTTGAAAATTCTAATATAAATGAATTTTGTGTGCTAGTCATTGATAAAAAAACACTAGCTAAAAGTTTAGCGTCTAATAAAGCTCCATGTATATTACGATTGCTTTTATCAATATTAAAACGTGAACATAATGAATTCAAAGAATTTCGTTTTCCAGGAAATAATTTACGAGATATTTTCAATGTATCTATTATAGAACAAATATTTTCAATATTAGGTATATTTTTTTTTAATAAAGATAGTTCATAATTTAAAAAATTAATGTCAAATTGAGCATTATGAATAATTAATTCAGAATTTTTTATATAATCTAAAAAATTATCTATGATTTCATTAAAAATAGGTTTATCATCTAAAAATTTATTAGTAATACCATGAATATTTAATGCTTCTGAACTTATAATTTTTTTAGGATTAATATATACATGGAAATTATTTCCAGTAATATGACGGTTTATTATTTCTACTCCACCTATTTCTATAATACGATGTCCTTTATAATATGGAGGATAAGAATTTATTCCTGTTGTTTCTGTATCTAAAACTATTTGACGAAAATTTAATTTCTTCATAATGTAATTAATATATTTATAAATTTTATATAGAGAATTAATATATGTACAAAAATATAAAGATTTTTACTGATGGTTCTTGTATTTACAATCCTGGACCTGGAGGATATGCTGCTATAATAAAATATTATACACATAAAAAAATTTTTACCAAAGGTTTTTTTTTTACTACAAATAATAGAATGGAATTAATGGCTTCTATTATAGCTTTAGAATCTTTAAAAGAACATTTCAATATAAATATTTTCACTGATAGTAAATATTTAGAAAAAGGAATAACAATTTGGATACATAATTGGAAAAAATACGGATGGATATGCTCTAATAAAAAACCAGTTAAAAATGTTGATTTATGGAAAAGATTAGATTTAGCATTAATTAATCATAATATTAGTTGGTATTGGATTAAAGGACACAATGGAAATATTGAAAATGAAAAATGTGATCAATTAGCTCATTTTTCTGCTAAAAATCCTCAATATCAGGATATTGAATATATAAATATGTTAAAAAAAAATAAATTTTTATTTTAATAAAAAAATTGTTGTTATTTTTAAATAAGTTGTTTAGGTTAAGTTAAGTATATTAAACAAATTATTATTTATAATTTCAGAATTAATATTCATTATATTTTTTTAAATTAAATTTTATTTTTATAGTCAATACCTGATATATTTAAAATAAACAAACTTAAAACATTCTGAATAAAAATAAAAGGATGATAAGTCATGTTAGATAACAATCGTTTACGCATAGCTATTCAAAAATCTGGTCGTTTAAGTGATGATTCTCGTGAATTATTAAAGAAATGTGGTATTAAAATTAATTTACAACAACAAAGGTTAATAGCTTTTGCAGAAAATATGCCGATTGATATCTTAATGGTACGTGATGATGATATACCAGGGTTAATAATGGAAAGAGTTGTAGATTTAGGAATTATAGGACAAAATGTTCTAGAAGAAGAAGTTTTAACTCGTAATTCTAGAGGAGAAAACGCTCATTATTTAACATTACGTAGATTAGATTTTGGTATTTGTAGATTATCAATAGCAATACCAATTGATAAAAATTATACAGGTCTTAAATATTTACACAATACATGTATTGCTACATCATATCCTAATTTATTAAAAAGATATCTTGATAATTATGGAATAAAATTTAAATCTTATATGTTAAATGGATCAGTAGAATTAGCACCTAGAGTAGGTTTAGCAGATGCTATATGTGATTTAGTTTCTACTGGTGCTACATTAGAAGCAAATGGTGTTAAAGAAGTAGAAATAATATATATTTCCAAAGCATGTCTTATACAACGATATGGAAATATAATAAATATTAAACAAAAATTAATAAATAAATTGTTGACCCGTATTAAAGGAGTAATTAAAGCTAGGGAATCAAAATATATTATGTTACATGCACCTAATGATAAATTAAAAGATATAATTGCTTTATTACCAGGAGCAGAACATCCAACAATATTACCTTTAGCTGGAGAAAATAATAAAGTTGCTATGCATATGGTAAGTAGTGAAACATTATTTTGGGAAACCATGGAAAAATTAAAATTACTTGGTGCTAGCTCAATTTTAGTTTTACCTATTGAAAAAATGATGGAGTAAAAAATGAATTTCTTTAAAAATATTATTTATTGGGATTTATGTGACACTAAAAAACAAAAAAAAATATTAACTAGACCAGTAATGTTCTTAGATAAAAAAATACAAACAGAAGTAACAAATATTATACATAAAGTTAAACAAGAAGGAGATAGTGCTTTAGAATATTATAATTTATTATTTGATAATATTAAAGTACAAAAATTAGAAATACCAATTGAAAAAATTAATAATGCCAAATTAAATCTTAAACAAGACATTAAAAATGCAATTAATAGTGCTTATTATAATATACATAAATTTCATTCTTATCAAAAATATAAAACTAAAAGAATAGAAACTACATCTGGAGTATATTGTCAAGAAATTTTTAGACCTATTAATTCCATAGGTTTATATATTCCTGGAGGAACAGCACCTTTGTTTTCTACAGTATTAATGTTAGGTATCCCAGCACAATTAGCATTATGTAAAAATATTATAATGTGTACTCCAGCACCTATATCTAATGAAATATTATATACTGCTAATTTATGTAAAATAAAAAAAATTTTTCAAATTGGTGGTGCTCAAGCTATTGCAGCTATGGCTTTTGGAACAAATTCTATACCAAAAGTAAATAAAATTTTTGGCCCAGGAAATTCATTTGTTACTGAAGCTAAAAAACAAATTAGTTATCAAAAAGAAAATATAAAAAATGTATCTATAGATATGCCAGCTGGTCCATCTGAATTAATGATAATAGCTGATAAATTTGCATATTCTCACTTTATTGTAGCTGATTTAATTTCTCAAGCAGAACATGGAGTAGATTCTCAAGTTATTTTACTTACTCCAGAAGAAAAAATTGCTAAAGAAGTAATTAATGGAATTAATAGTCAAATTATAAATTTACCTAGAAAAAATATAATACAACAATCTCTTAGTAAGAGTTATATTATAATTACAAAAGATATCAATCAATGTATAGAAATATCAAATAAATATTCTCCTGAACATTTAATGATTCAATGTCATAAATATGAAAAAATATTACCTAATATTATAAATGCAGGATCAATATTTTTAGGTAATTGGGCACCAGAATCAGTTGGAGATTATGCATCAGGAACTAACCATGTATTACCTACATATGGATATGCTTTAACTTATTCTAGTTTAGGAGTTTCTGATTTTCAAAAAAGAATGACAGTTCAAGAACTAACACCACAAGGATTATTAAATATATCTAATACAGTTGAAATTATGTCAAAAACAGAAAAATTAATAGGTCATAAAAATTCAGTTACTTTAAGAAGTACATTTATTAAAAAAAAATTACTTTCAGAAAAAAATTATAAAAATAATATAAGTAAAATAGTTAGAAAAAGTATTCTTAATTTCATACCTTATCAATCAGCAAGACTATTAGATAATAGTAGATTTGATCATATTTTATTAAATGCTAATGAATCTCCAATAACACCTGTTTTTAAACTTATTAAAAATACATTTAATAGATATCCAGAACCTCAACCAAAAAGATTAATTAAAAATTATAGTAATTATTGTGGAATAAACATTACTAATATTTTAGTAAGTCGTGGTGCAGATGAAGGAATAGATTTACTAATTCGTGCATTTTGTAATCATAAAAATGATAAAATACTATTTTGTCCACCTACATATGGTATGTATTGTAT
This sequence comes from Enterobacteriaceae endosymbiont of Plateumaris braccata, assembly GCF_012563325.1. Lineage (NCBI taxonomy): Bacteria > Pseudomonadati > Pseudomonadota > Gammaproteobacteria > Enterobacterales > Enterobacteriaceae > Enterobacteriaceae endosymbiont of Plateumaris braccata. Next base: position 133,630 of record NZ_CP046232.1, on the reverse strand, counting down.
AAGTGCAAAAATTTTAGGCATTAAATATAATTCTGTTAAAAGTTTAGAAAATTGGCAGTTAGATTTATACACAATAAAAAAAACATTAGATAATGTTAAAATTATTTATATATGTAATCCTAATAATCCTACAGGAAATTTGATTAATCAAAATGATATTATTGAATTATTGGAAATTACACAAGACAAATCTATTATTGTTATTGATGAAGCATACATAGAATTTTGTATAAATCATACGATGGTACATTTAATAGAAAAATATCCTAACTTAGTTATTTTGAGAACTTTATCTAAAGCATTTTCTTTAGCTGGACTACGTTGTGGATTTGTTTTAGCTAATGAAGAAATTATTAATTTATTATTAAAAATAATTGCTCCTTATCCTGTTCCAGAACCTATATCAGATATAGCAGTACAAGCATTAAACCGTAAAAACTTAATTTTAATGCATAATAATGTTAATAAATTAATGAATAATAAAATATGGTTAATTAAAAATTTAAAAAAATGTCATGTTGTGAAAAATATATTTCATAGTCAAACTAATTATATTTTAACTAAATTTTTTAATTCTAATTACATTTTTAAAATATTATCACAAAAAGGAATAATAGTAAGAAATCAAGATCATCAAATAGGATTATCTAATTGTTTAAGAATTTCTGTAGGTACTGATTACGAGTCAACAAGATTAATTTCTATTTTACAAGAATTATCTTCTTATTAGAAGGAAATATAAAAATGCTTAATAAAGTATTATTTATTGATAGAGATGGAACTTTAATTTCAGAACCTAAGGATAATCATCAAATAGATCATATTAATAAATTAATTTTTGAGCCAAATGTTATTTTTACATTATTACAATTAATAAAATTTTCTTATTCATTAGTAATGATTACAAATCAAAATGGATTAGGATCAAAAAATTTTCCTAAAAAATCTTTTGATATTCCTCATAATTTTATGATTAAAATTTTTAAATCTCAAGGTATAGAATTTAAAAATATTTTTATATGTCCACATTATCTTAATGATAATTGTATATGTAGAAAACCTAAAATAACTATGTTAAAATCATATTTAAATAATACCTTAGATAAAAAAAATAGTTATGTAATAGGAGATCGTTCAACTGATATGGAATTATCTAGAAATATAGGAATACAAGGAATTTTATATAATAAAAAAAAATATAATTGGAACTATATTTTATTAAAATTAACAAAAAATAATAGACATGCGATAGTTAAAAAAATTACAAATGAAACTTCAGTTGTAGTAGAATTATGGTTAGATAAAAAAGGTAAAAGTTCTATTAATACTGGAATTAATTTTTTTAATCATATGTTAGAACAAATAGCTATACATGGAGATTTTGTTTTAAATATTAGTGTAAAAGGAGATTTACATATTGATGATCATCATACTATAGAAGATACTGCATTAACATTAGGTTCAGCTTTATTAAAAGCTTTAGATCACAAAAAAGGAATTAATAGATTTGGTTTTGTACTACCGATGGATGACTCATTAGCTGAATGTGCTATTGATCTTTCTGGTCGACCTTATCTACAATATTATGCTACATTTAATCATAATAAAATTAGTGATTTTAGTACTGAAATGGTTAAACATTTTTTTTATTCTTTATCATATTCTATGTTATGTAACATATATTTAAAAGTTAAAGGAGAAAATGATCATCATAAAATTGAAAGTTTATTCAAATCTTTTGGTAAATCACTTAAACAAGCAATTAATATTATTAATGATAAAATTCCTAGTTCTAAAGGAATATTATAATGAATATTATTATTATAAATACATCATGTGGAAATTTTTTTTCTTTAAAATCTACTATTAAAAAAATTGGTTTTTACTCAAAAATTACCAATAATCCAGATAGCATCTTGAATGCTGATAAAATTTTTTTACCAGGAGTAGGATCAATTAAATCAGCAATGACTAAATTAAAAAATGATAATTTACTAAATATTCTTAAAAGTTGTAAAAAAGATATATTAGGAATTTGTTTAGGAATGCAATTATTAGGAAAATATAGTCAAGAAAATAAAGGAGTTTATACTTTAGGAATATTTGATGTACAAGTAAATTTAATAAAAGACAAATTTTTACCCATCCCCCATATGGGATGGAATACTGTTAATTATATTAATAATCAACCATTATTTAAAAATATTAAACAAAATTCTTATTTTTATTTTGCTCATAGTTATGCAATGAATATTAATGATTATACAATTGCTTATAGCAATTATGTACAGTTATTTAGTTCTGTTATCCAAAAAAATAATTTTTTTGGAGTACAATTCCATCCAGAACGTTCTGGAATTAATGGTATCCGATTAATTAAAAATTTTTTAGAAATGTAAATATATGATAATTCCAGCAATAGATTTAATACATGGTAAAGTTGTAAGATTGTTACAAGGAAAGTTTGATTGTAAACATGAATATTTTTTTGATCCTTTATTTTATATAAATAAATATATTAATGATGGTGCAAAAAAAATACATCTAGTTGATTTAGATGGTGCTAAAAATCCTCAAAAAAAACAAATAAATTTATTTAAAAATATATTAACTAATATTAAAATACCATTACAAATAGGTGGAGGAATTAGGAAACAAAAAGACATTGATTTTTTATTTAATTTAACACCTATATCACAAGTTGTTATAGGATCGTCTGCAATTCAAAATTTTGAAACAGTAAAAAAATGGTTTCAAATATATAATCCTGCTAAAATTATTTTAGCTTTTGATATAAAAATTGATATTAATAAACAAAAAATATTATTTATTAATGGATGGCAAAATAATAGTGATATAAATTTAGAATTAATAATAGAAAAATTTATTGATATTGGATTAAAAAATGTATTATGTACTGATATCTCTAAAGATGGGACACTATTGGGTCCTAATATAGAATTATATTCTGATATTACTAAAAAATATCCTGAAATATCTTTTCAAGCATCTGGTGGTATTCATTCTTTAAATGATATAAAAATTTTAAAAAATAATAATGTAAAAGATATTATTATAGGTAAAGCATTTCTAGAAAATAAATTTACTTTTAAAGAGGCTAATTCATGTTGGCAAAAAGAATCATTCCATGTTTAGATGTTTATAATGGAAAAGTAGTTAAAGGAGTAAATTTTAAAAATCATAAAGTTATTGGAGATATTTTAACTTTAGCTAAAAAATATTCTCAAGATGGTGCAGATGAATTAGTATTTTATGACATTACAGCTTCCATTCAAAATAGATCTATTAATAAAAAATGGATATCACAAATTGCAAAAATTATTAATATACCATTTTGTGTTGCAGGAGGAATTAAATCAATAGATGATGCATCAAAAATATTGTTTTTAGGAGCTGAAAAAATATCTATTAATTCTCCTGCGTTAGATAATCCAAATTTAATTACTCAATTATCTAAATATTTTGGTAAGCAATGTGTAGTTATAGGAATTGATTCTTGGTATAATGCAAATAAAAAAAAATATTATGTTTATAAATATACAGGAGATGAAAATTATACTCAAATTACTCATTGGGAAACATCTGAATGGATTAAAACAGTTCAGGATTTAGGAGCTGGAGAAATTGTATTAAATATGATGAATGAAGATGGTGTATTAAATGGTTATGATTTAATTCAATTAAAAAAAATGAGAAAAATATGTAAAATACCTTTAATAGCTTCAGGAGGTGCAGGATGTAAAAATCATTTTTATCAAATATTTCATAAAAACATTAATGTTGATGGAGCATTAGCAGCTTCTGTATTTCATAAAAATATAATTAATATTAAAATTTTAAAAAAATTTCTATTGAAAAAAAATATAGAGATAAGAATATGAATTTCGATACAAATAAATTAAATCAATTAAATTGGACTAAAACAAATGGATTAATACCAGTTATTATACAACATAAAGTTTCTGGTCAAATCTTAATGCATGGTTTTGTTAATAAAGAATCTTTACAAAAAACCCTAAAAATTAAAAAAGTTACTTTCTTTTCTCGAGTAAAAAATCGTTTATGGACAAAAGGAGAAAAAACAGGAAACTTTCTTTATGTTAAAAACATTATTGCAGATTGTGATAAAGATAGTTTACTAATTTTAGTAGATCCTATAGGTAAAACTTGTCATTTAAATACTAATAGTTGTTTTAAAAATACTAAGATACCCAGATTTACCTTTTTATATTTTTTAGAAAATTTATTAGAAGAACATAAAAAAAAGAAATTTAATAATTCTTATACTTACAGTTTATATAAAAAAGGAATAAAAAGAATATCTCAAAAAGTTGGTGAAGAAGCTATAGAAACTATATTAGCTGCTAATTATGATAATCCTAAAGAAATTATTGATGAAACATCTGATTTAATATATCATTTATTAGTTTTATTAAAAAATAGAAACATAAATTTTAGTGATATTTTAAAAAATTTACAAAATAGAAATAAAGAAAAATAATAAAAAATTTTCATTTAGAAAAATTTAAAATATTTATTAATTAATAATATATATATACTATAGTATATATCTACTAATATCTTCATTTAAAATTAATGTATCTAAATGTTTACTAACATAATACTTATCAATAGTAATTGATTTATTATTATATTCACTAGCATCATAAGAAATATCAGACATTAAATGTTCTAAAACAGTATGTAATCTTCTAGCTCCTATATTCTCTGTAGTTTCATTTACCTTCCAAGCAGATTCAGCTATACGCTTAATGCCATCTTTAGTAAAAATAATATTTACTTTTTCAGTAGCTAATAATGCTTTATATTGAACTGTTATAGATGCATTTGGTTCTGTTAAAATTCTTTCAAAATCATGTATAGTTAATGCTTTTAATTCTACTCTAATAGGTAATCTACCTTGTAATTCAGGAATTAGATCTGAAGGTTTAGATAGTTGAAAAGATCCTGAAGCAATAAATAATATATGATCTGTCTTTACCATTCCATGTTTTGTTGATACTGTACATCCTTCAACTAAAGGTAATAAATCTCGTTGTACACCCTCTCTTGAAATATCAGAGGATATATTATTATTTCTTCTACAAATTTTATCTATTTCATCTAAAAAAACAATACCATGTTGTTCTACTGCATCTATTGCTCTATGTTTTATTTCTTCATTATTAACTAATTTATTTGCTTCTTCTTCTATTAATAATCTAATAGCATTTTTAATTGTTAATTTACGTTTTTTTTGTTTGTTACCGCTAAAATTTTGAAATAATGATTGTAATTGATTAGTCATTTCTTCCATTCCTGGTGGAGCCATTATTTCTATTCCCATAGGAGTAGTAGATAAATTAATCTCAATTTCTTGATTGTCTAGTTCACCATTTCTTAATTTTTTTCGTAATTGTTGTCTATTAGATAATAAGTTATTATTATTTTCTTTATTCCAATTAATTTTATAATTAGGTATAAGCACATCAAGAATACGTTCTTCAGCCATTTCTTTAGCTCTATAACAATTTTTTTTAAATTCTTGTATACGAATCATTTTAATAGCAAAATCTGTTAAATCTCGAATAATAGAATCTACTTCTTTCCCAACATAACCAACTTCAGTAAATTTTGTTGCTTCAACTTTAATAAAAGGTGCATTAGCTAATTTTGCTAAACGACGAGCAATTTCTGTTTTTCCAACACCAGTTGGTCCTATCATTAAAATATTTTTAGGAGTTACTTCTTGTCTTAAATTTTCATCCAATTGCATACGTCGCCAACGATTTCTTAATGCTATAGCAACTGCTTTTTTTGCACTATCTTGACCTATAATGAATTTATTTAATTCATCAACAATTTCACGTGGAGTCATTTCGGACATAATAAATATTTACCTCATGATTATTTAGATAATAATTTTTCAATAGTAAAATTATGATTAGTATAGATACAAATATCTCCTGCTATATTTAATGATTTTTTTACTATATCGTATGCACTTAAATTAGTATTATCAAATAAAGCTCTTGCGGATGCTTGTGCATATGGACCACCAGAACCTATTGTAACTATATTATTTTCAGGTTGAACAACATCCCCACTTCCTGTTATTATTAATGAAGTCATTTTATCTGCAATAACTAATAATGCTTCTAACTTACGAAGTAAACGATCTGTTCTCCAATCTTTTGCTAATTCTACAGCTGATTTTGTTAAATTACCTTGATACATTTCTAATTTTTGTTCAAATAATTCAAATAAAGTAAAAGCATCAGCAGTTCCTCCTGCAAAACCAGCTATTACTTTATCATTATATAATTTACGAATTTTTTTAACATTTCCCTTCATTATAATATTTCCAAGGGTAGCTTGTCCATCACCACCAATAACAACATATCCATTTCTTCTTACACTAACAATAGTTGTCATAAATTATCTTTAATTATTTTTTTAAGAATTTTATAAGAATAATATATTATATTAAATTTTTAAAAAATAATTTTAATTTTATATTAAAACATAAAAATATATTAATAAATCTTAATATTATTAATTTATAAAATTAATAACTTATTATTAAATAATTATATAAATATTTTTTTTAACTTAAAAATTAAAATTGTTATTTTAAATAAACGATAATTATTATATCATAAATTTTATTTAAAACAATAATTTTATATTATCAGACAATTATAAATAGTAATTAATAATGTATAAAAATATTTTAGCTATTGATACTACTAATAAATATTGTTCTGTAACATTATTTAAAAAAAAAAATATTTTTAATATAAAAAAGTATTGTCCTAATAAACATACAAAATATATATTATTAATAATAAATGATATTTTAAAAAATTCAAAAATGATGTTATCAGATATTAATTTGTTAGTTTATAATTCAGGACCAGGAAATTTTTCTAGTATGAGAGTAGGTATTACAGTTATTGAAGGATTATCGTATTCTTTGAATATTGATAAAATTGGATTATCACATTTAATGATGATAGCAGAACAAGCATGGATAGAAACAAAAATTAAAAATATTATAACAACAATTAAATACAATAAAACAAATATTTATTTTGCTTTATATAAAAAAAATAAAAAAGGGTTATGGATTGGGAAAAAAAGTGAATGTATAATAAATAATTGTGATTTAATTAAAAAATTATTACAATTAAAGGGGAAATGGATATTGGTTTCTGATATTAATAATTATATAAAATTTAATGAAATACATTTATTAAATAAAAATTTACAACTACAACTAATAAAAGATGTATCTATATCATCTAAATCTATTATTAATATTATTAAAAATTTAACTTTAAATAATAAAAAAATATATAATAATATTAATTATATTAATAATATTTTTTAAATTATAAATTTAAAAATTAAATTTTTAAATAATATTTATATATTATAATCTTAATTATAAAAATAAAATTTACTAATTTAATGATAAAATTTAAATTTAAATTTTAACTTATAATAATTATATAAAAAAGCTTATATTATGAATGATTCATTAAAATTAGATTTATTATCTTATAGATTTAGAGGATTTTATCCTGTTGTTATTGATATAGAAACTTCAGGTTTTAATCCAAAAAATAATGCTATATTAGAAATAGGTTTAATAACTCTGAAAATGAATAATGGATGGTTAGAAAAAAATGAAATTTTACATTTTCATATTATACCATTTAAAGGTTCATATATATCTCCTGATGCTTTAGCTTTTAATAAAATTAATATAAATTCTCCTTTAAGAGGAGCTGTAAGTGAAAATATAGCATTTACTATTATATTTAAAAAAGTTTATAATGAATTAAAAAAAAATAAATGTAAAAAAGCAGTAGTTGTAGGTCATAATGTTAGTTTCGATCATAGTTTTATTATGGAAGCTTCAAAACGTATTAAAACAGAATGGAAAAATCCATTTCATAACTTTGTTACTTTTGATACAACATCTATGAGTAGTTTATTATTAGGACAAACTGTATTAGCTAAATCTTGTCATGCTTTAGGTATATCTTTTGATAATAATCAAGCACATTCAGCATTATATGACACAGATCGTACAGCTGAATTATTTTGTAAATTAGTAAATAAATGGAAAAAAATAGGGGGTTGGCCACCTATAAAATAAAAAAAATTTATAATTATTGAATTTATTTAATAAAATTTTTTTTTAAAATATTATCTAATTCTTTATTACAATACATATTATATATAATATCATAACCTCCTATTAATTCTCCATTAATCCATAATTGTGGAAAAGTTGGCCAATTAGCATATTTAGGCAAATATTTTCTTATATCTGGATTATTTAAAACGTCAATATAAATAAATTTTATATTATATGATATTAAAATGTTTACAGTTTTATCTGAAAATCCACATTTTGGGTTCTTAGGTGATCCTTTCATATATAAAATAATAGGATTATCAGATATTTGTTTCTTAATTTTTTCAAATATTTTCATATAAAAATATACTCTATATTGGTTTTTTAAAATTATATTGTATTTAAAACTAAATCTAAATAACATATCCATTGTATTATAAAATTTATAAATATAAAAGTAAATATATAAAAAATATAAAAATACATATTTATTAATATACTATTAAAAAATATCACTAAAAACAAATATTTCATTAGATTATATAGATTATAAAAAAATTAAAGGTATATGTGTGCAAAAATATTTTATAGAAACAAAAAAATTATTTAAGCTTGCTATTCCTGTTCTTTTTGCACAGATAGCTCAAATTTCTATAGGATTTATTAATACTATAATGATAGGAGCTTTTAGTACTACAGATATGGCATCAATATCTATCGGAACTTCAATATGGTTGCCTATAATATTATTAGGACATGGAATATTATTGTCCTTAATACCCATTATTTCTCAATTAAATGGATCTGGAAATCGTATTCATATAGCAAATCAAATAAAACAAGCATATTTATTAGTAATTATTATATCAATATTAATTATGTTTTTTTTATATAATATTGGTTATTTTCTTGTATTTATACCAAATATTAATGCATTACTAGTATTAAAATCTGATTTTTATTTAAAAATTATTTTATGGAATACACCAGGATATTTATTTTTTCAAATTTTGCGTTGTAAATGTGAAGGTTTATCATTAACAAGACCTTGCATGATTATTAGTTTTATAGGTTTATTATTATTTATTCCCTTAAATTATGGTTTAATATATGGTTATTGGATTTTACCAAAATTAGGTGGTATTGGCAGTGGTTTTTCTATAATTATAATATATTGGATAATGTTTTGTATTATAAAATTATGGATTTCTAATTCGATGTATTTTTATGATATTAAAATAATTAATAGATTAAGTAAACCAAATAAAAATATATTATATCAATTTATTAAAATCGGTTTTCCTATTGCTTTATCTATTTTTTTTGAAGTTACATTATTTACTTTAGTATCTTTATTTATATCTCCTATGGGTGTAGAAAAAATCGCTAGTCATCAAATAGCTTTAAATTTTAGTTCATTAATATTTGTTTTTCCTTTTTCTTTTAGTGTAGCTGTAACTATCAGAATAGGACATTGTTTAAGATATAGAAAAAAAGCAATTATAATTAGTTGGTGTGCACAATTTATTGGAATAATTATATCTATAATTACTTCTTTTATTAGTATATTTTTTAGAAAAAATATTTCTTCTTTATATAGTTCTAATCAAGAAATAATTTATTTATCTTCATATCTAATTTTATTATCAGGAATTTATCAAATTTCAGATTCTATTCAAGTTATAGGTTGTGGTATATTAAAAGGATACAAAGATACTATAGCTATTTTCTTTATTACTTTTTTTTCTTATTGGATTATAGGTTTCCCTATTGGTTATGTTTTATCAATTACTAATTGGATTATGTCTCATCCAATGGGGCCTGCAGGATTTTGGATCGGTTTTATTATAGGTTTAACTACATCTGCTATATTAATAATATATCGTATTATATACTTACAAAAATTTTTATATTAGTTATTTTTATGATATCATCACTAAAATTTTATGCGTTCTTAGCTCAGTAGGTTAGAGTATCATTATGACATAGTGATGGTCAGAGGTTCGAATCCTCTAGAACGCATAAATTATTTTTTTTATTAATTTTTTTATAAATAAATATTTTTAATTATAATTTTATTGATATGAATCAAAACAAAAGATTAAAAATACTTAAGATTTTTAATCAACATTATTTGAAACTTAAATCTGAATTAATTTTTAATAGTTCTTTTGAATTACTGATTTCTTTAATATTATCATCAAAAACTAATGATGAAAAAGTTAATGCAGTAACTAAAAAATTATTTATTATTGCAAATAACCCATATTGTATGGTAAATTTAGGTATTTCAAAAATAAAAGAATATATTCGTCCCTTGGGGCTATATAATAACAAATCTAAATATTTAATACAATCGAGTAATATTTTAATAAAATTATATAATGGTATTATTCCTAATAATAGAAAAGATTTGGAATCATTACCTGGAGTAGGCAGAAAAATTTCAAATATAATTTTAAATACTATTTTTAAAAAATTAGAAATTGCTGTAGATACACATGTTTATAAATTTTGTAATCGTACTAAATTTGTTATAGGTAAAAATACATATGAAATAGAAAAAAAATTGTTAAAATTTGTTCCCAATAAATATAAATTATATTGTCATAATTGGTTTATATTTCATAGTAAAAATATATGTAAAATCAAAAAACCATTATGTCATATATGTAAAATATTTTATTTATGTGAATTTTCTTTAAAAAATATTAATAAAATTTAAATAATTATATTATTATATTATTTCCAATATAATAAGCAAAAATTTTTTTTACCTCTACATAATAATGTAAAATGATTAAAAATTTTATCTTCTTCAGTAAAAAAATATAAAAGATTAGATCTTTTTTTATTATTTATATAAATTGAATTAGATTCAATCATATTTTTTGCATGACTTCTAGATTTAGCTAATTTACTTAATATTAATATTTCTTGTAAAGAATAATTTTTATTTTTTAATATTATATTATTAATTCCATTAGTTAATAGCATATGAAAATCATTTTTAGATAAATAATTTAACTTTTTATAAAAAATATAATCAGTGATTTTTTTAGCAGATTCTAATGCATTTTCACCATGAACTAAATAAGTCATATGTTCAGCTAATAAATTTTGAGCGCTAACTTTTTTTATTGAATTATCATTAGATTTTTGTAAATCTTCTATAGTACTTATTTCAATAGAAGTAAACATTTTTAAAAAATTATAAACTAAATTATCATGAATATTTAACCAAAATTGGAAAAAATCATATGGACTTGTTTTAAAAGAATCTAACCATATTGTTTTATTTTCTGTTTTACCAAATTTAGTTCCATCATTTTTAGTAATTAATTTATGAGTTAAACCAAATACTTGTTGTTTATGTATTTTTTTAATTAAATCAATCCCTGAAACTATATGTCCCCATTGATCCGATCCACCTATTTGTAAAATTACATTAAAATATTTATTTAAATAAGCAAAATCATAAGATTGTAATAAATTATATGAAAATTCAGTAAAAGAAATTCCTTGTGTATTTTTATTTATTCTTTTTTTTATAGATTCTTTATTCATCATTTGATTAACACAAAAATATTTACCTATTTTTTTTAAAAAAAATAAAACATTCATTTTACTAAACCAATCATAATTATTTACTATTAATGCACTATTAGATCCACAATTAAAATCTAAAAAAAGTTTTATTTGTAAACTAATTTTATTAATCCATTCATTTATTAAATAAATTGGTTGTTTTTTTCTTTCTTGTAATTTAAAACTAGGATCACCTATTAATCCTGTTGCTCCTCCCAATAAAATAATAGGTTTATGTCCTAATTTTTGAAAATATCTTAATACAATTAATGGTATTAAATGACCAATATGTAAGCTGTCAGCCGTAGGATCAAAACCACAATATAAATGAATTTTTTTTTCTGTTATAATATTTTTTAAATTATTTTTATCTGTAATTTGATTAATAATATTACGATTTTTTAATACTTCTATTAAATTTATTTCATTATTTTTACTTATAATCATTAAATTTATATCTCTTGGTTTATTTTATTTAAATAAATAATTTATTGATTAAACAATTTTTCTATAGTATTTACAGCTATTTTAGTATATAGATCTACTTCAATATTAACACTTTGATTAATTTTTTTACTTGCTAATACAGTTTTTATAATTGTTTCTGGAATAAGATTAATACTAAATTGATTAATATAAACTTTATCTATTGTTAAACTAATACCATCTATACATATAGATCCTTTTTGAAAAATATATTTCATTTGAGATTGATGATATGGTTTTAACCATATTGTTTTAGAATTAATATAATTTGTTACTTTAATAATTGTAGCAACATCTGTAATATGTCCAGAAACTAAATGACCACCAACAAAATCAATTAATTTTAATGATTTTTCAATATTTAAACAATCTCCTTTTTTTAATTTTTTAAATGTTGTAATATTTAATGTATTTTTAATAATATGAAAACATATTAAATTATTAATTATATTACTTATAGTTAAACAACACCCATCATTTGCAATAGAATCTCCTTTTTTTAAATCAAAAGTAAATAAATTAGGTGTTTTTATTATCATATATATAAAATTTTTTTTTTAATTAATAATTTTATTATCGCTATACATTGAATAATTCCACTAAACATAAACTTAATCCTATTAATATTTATATTATATATAAATACAATATTATTTATTAATAGTAAATTAATTTAATATTATTTAATAAATAAAAAAAAATAATAATTTTATTAAAATTTAATTTTATTTTTTTTATTTAATGAAATATTGTATAAATTTTTTTTTATTTTTTGACATGCTTTAAAAGTTATAACTTTTCTAGCATGAATAAGTATAAATTTTCCTGTTTTTGGATTACGACCTGGCCTAAAATTTTTATTATGTATTTCAAATTTACCGAAACCAGATAATTTTACTATTTCTCCTTTTAATAAAGTTTTTTTTAATTCTTTAAAAAATAAACATACTAAATATAATGCATCTTTTTTATATATTTTAAATTTTTTAACTAAATATTGAGAAATTTTTTTTTAGTTAAAGTCACAGTTTTTGTCTCTTAATGTAATTTGAAATTTTATTTTTAATTTATTTATACATAATTGTATAATATTATTAATTTCTTGATCTTTTAATGTGTGAGTATTATCTTGTATAATAAAACTTATTGTAAAACTTTTATATCCTTTAGGAATCTTTATACCTTTATATACATCAAATAAATTTATATCAATAATTTGTCTTATTGAAAAATTTTTACATTCTTGTATAATACTTATAAAAGGAATATTTTCTTTTACTATTAAAGAAATATCTCTACGATTTACTGGTAAATTTGATATTGTTTTAATTTTTGTTTCTGTATAATTTAATATTTTATTACATTCTAATTCAAATAAAATAGTATTTTCATTAATTCCTAAATATGTTTGAATATAAGGATGTATTACTCCAATATATCCAATAAAAATATTATTTAAATATATAGATGCTCCTTGATTAGGATGTAAAAAATTTATATTAGATATCGTTCTAAATTCTATTTTATCTGTTTTTCCTAAAAGGTCAAATATATATTCTATATCACCTTTTAAATCATAAAAATCTACATTTCTATTAGATAAAGACCAATGTTCTTCATGTAATTTACCATTTATTATTCCTCCAAACATTAACTTTTGAGATATTCCAAATTCTAATTTTTTATTTATTTTAAAACATAATCCACTTTCAAAAAAACGTAAAGATTTTTGTTGTCTATTCTGATTATAAATTATATTATTTATTAATCCACATAATAAAGAAGTACGCATAATAGACATTTCTGTTGAAATAGGATTACATAATTTAATAAATTTTTCTTTAGGAAAGATTAAAGATTGTATTTTAGGATTTATAAAACTATAGTTAATAACTTCATTATATCCTTTACTAATTAGAGAATTTTTTATTTTTTTTATATTATTAAATTTTAAAAGTAAATCAAAATTAATATTTTTTTCAATTAAATTTAGTTTAATATATTTATTAGGAATATTATTATATCCATATATACGTATTATTTCTTCTATTATATCAGCTTCAATTTTTATATCATATCTCCAACTAGGTATTTGAACAGTACAATCAATATCTGTTTTTAATATAAATTTAAATCCTAGTTTATTAATTATATTGAATATTTTATGTTTTTTTATAATAAACCCTAATGTTTTTTCAATTTTTTTAAAATTTAATTTAATTATTTTTAATTTTAAAAAATTATTAATATAATTATCTGTGTTTACTACTTTAATTTTACTTCTTTCACCACCATATATTTGTAATATTAGATTTATAGTTCTTAATACTATTTTTTTTTGTATTAATGGATCTAATCCTCTTTCATAAAGATTTGTAAACAAATTAAATATTTTATATTTATTAGATAAATTTTTTATTGTACTAGCATCCAAAAAAAAACATTCTAATAAAATATTTTTAGTATCTATATTAATAATAACTTTTTTGTTTTGTGCTAAAATTGGAACAGATAGTATTTTTTCTTTATCTTTAATTATTAAAGTATCTTTTAATAAGGATATTTTATTATTTTTTTCATCTATGAAATAATCGTTATTAACATTTTTATATTTTTTTATGTATATGTCATTACCTGTAATCTTATTAAGATCATAAAAATATACTGGAAATCCTAATTCTAAATTTATATAATTACTAATATTTAATAAAGGATTGTTATTTGATATTAATATTCCCGATTTTTGTAATCTTTGTTCTATTAAAAATGGAATTTTATTTCGTAAATTAATATTTTGTATAACGCAATAAAAATAACTTAAATTATATTTATTAGCATTTTTATTTATATAAACATTTATTTTATTAATTTGTTTTTTTTGAGTTGTATGATATTCATAAGGAAATGTGAATAAATAATTTTCATTTTGTATTTTAGTTGATAAATCTCTTGCTATACCCATAATACTTAAACAATCAGAACGATTATATGGTATATTAATATGTAGTATATTATCATTTAATTGTAAATATTTATAAGCATTTTGTCCTATTTTAACATTATTATTTAATATAAATATATGATTAACATTTTCATATATATTGTTTTTTAATCCTAGCATTTTTTTAGAACACAATAATCCTTCTGATTGGAATAAAAAATTAAATTTTTGATTATGTATGTTTTTTTTATATAAAGATGATTCTACAGTTGCAATAACTACTTTTATTTTATTTTTACAATTAATTGCATTTGATTTTACTTTATATAATTTATTATTTCCTATATCTATAGTTAAATCATAAATATTTTTATTATTGTTAAACTGACAAGCAATGACTTGGCCTATAAATATATTATCTATCTTTGTTTTACAAACTGCTTCAATTTTTTCTACTTCAAATCCTAACATTGTTAATTGTTCAGATAATAATTTAATATTATTATAGGGAATCCATTTTTGTAACCATAATTCACTTAATTTAATCATATTTTTATTTAAATTGTTTAAGAAAACGTATATCATTTTCAAAAAATAAACGTATATCGTTAATATTATAACGTAACATAGCTAAACGTTCTACTCCAATACCAAAAGCACAACCTGAATAATTTAATAAATTAATATTAATATTACCTAATACATTAGGATGTACCATACCTGCTCCTAAAACTTCAATCCATTTATTATTTGTACCCATAATATCTACTTCTAAAGAAGGTTCAGTAAATGGAAAATAAGATGGTCTAAATCTAATTTTTAATTTTTCATCAAAAAAATATTTTAAAAATAAAGATAATATTGCTTTTAATTCTAAAAAATTAATATTATTGTCTATTAATAATCCCTCTATCTGATGAAACATAGGAGTATGTCTGTTATCATAATCATTTCGATATACTTTACCTGAAGTTAATATTCTTATAGGAGGATTTAAAATTTTCATCATTCTAATTTGCATATTAGAAGTTTGTGTACGTAATAAATTTTTTTTATTTAACCAAAAAGTATCTTGTTCTGTTCGTGAAGGATGATTTTCTGATATATTTAATGCATCAAAATTATGATAAACATCTTCTATTTCTTGACTTTCTGTTATTTTAAATCCTAATTTTATAAAAAAATTCTCAATATCATAAATTACCATAGTTATGGGATGTTGAGATCCCATTTTAAAGTATCTACCAGGAAGTGTAATATCAATTTTTTTATTTAAAACTTGAAATTTAATATTATTAGATTCTAATTTATTTTTATGTTGTTTTATTAATGTTTTGATTTGTTTTTTTATATTATTAATAATTGTACTATTTTCAATTTTTTCTTGTTTTGTTAATTTTTTTAATAATAAAAATTGTGAAGATATATATCCTTTTTTTCCTAAATATTTTACTTTAAAAATATTTAATTCTTTAATATTATTAATTAAATTAATTTCTTTTTTTACATTTATTATTATTTGATTAAGATCAGATATCATTTTTTAGATATTCTCATTAATAATTAATTAATTTTTGTAAAATTTATTAACTTAGTAAATGATTGTTTATCAAAAATAGCTAATTCAGAAAGAATTTTTCTATTAATATTAATATTAGATTTTTTAAATCTATTCATTAAACAACTATAAGAAATATTTTCTTGACGAGCTGCAGCATTAATTCTTATAATCCATAATTGACGAAATTTTCTTTTACGTTGACGTCTATCACGATAAGAATATTGCCCTGCTTTTACAATTGCTTGAAATGCAGATCTATAAGTTCTTGATCTTGATCCAAGATATCCTTTAGCTTGTTTAATAATTTTTTTATGTCTGGTATGAGAAATTACACCTCGTTTAACTCTAGCCATATAATTTAAGATCTCCAAATTTTATTAAATTTTTTTATAAATAAGGTAAACAAGATATTAATGAATATGTATCTCCTTTAAATACTAATTTTTTTTTTCTTAAAGAACGTTTTTTTTTAGCTTTTTTTTTTGTTAAAAGATGTCTTAAATTAGCTTGTTTATGTTTAAATTTTCCAGAACTTGTTTTTTTAAAACGTTTAGCAGCACTACGTAATGTTTTAAGTTTGAACATATTTATGTAATCCAAATATTTTTTAAAAAACTAACGTATTATTTTATAAAAAAAATTTATAATTATTTTTTTTTAGGTACTAAAATCATTATCATTTGTCTTCCTTCAATTTTTTTGGGAAAATATTCAACTAAAGCTAAATGATTTAAATCATTTTTTATTCTATTTAACATAGAAAATCCAATTTGGATATGTACCATTTCTCTACCTCTAAATCTTAAAGTTATTTTTATTTTATCTCCTTTTTCTAAAAAACGAATTAAACTACGTAATTTAACCTGATAATCTCCTTGATCTGTATTTGGTCTAAATTTTATTTCTTTTAATTGAATTATTTTTTGTTTCTTTTTTTGTTCTCTTGATGTTTTATTTTTTATGTATAAAAATTTACCATAATTCATTATACGACATACAGGAGGATTTGCATTAGGACTAATTTCTACTAAATCAAATCCAATTTCTTTTGCTTTCATGATTGCAATTTTCAAATCAACAATACCAACTTGCTCACCTTTAAAACCTATTAATCTTACAATTTTAGCTTTAATATTTTCATTAATTTTATTAGGTTTAAGTTGTATCATTTTTTTTCCACTTTTAATATCCTATCTCCCCAATTGATGAATATTATAATTATTAATTTCTTTTTTTACCTTGCTGATAATATCATGAATTTTCATATTTCCCAAATCTTTACCAAAACAATCACGAATTGATACTGTATTATTTTCTATTTCTTTATCTCCACATATTAAAATATAAGGTATATGTTGTATAGTATATTGTCTAATTTTAAAAGATATTTTTTCATTTTTTAAATCTGCTTGAACTCGAATATTATTTTGTTTTATTATATTTAATAAATTTATAACATAATCAGTATGTTTATTACTTACATTAATTATGATGATTTGTAATGGAGCTAACCAAATAGGTAAATAACCAGAATATTCCTCCAGAATAATTCCAATAAATCTTTCTATAGAACCTAAAATAGCACGATGAATTATTATAGGTGTTTTACGTTCATTTTTAGAATCTATATAAAATAAATTTAAACAATTTGGTAATGTAAAATCTAATTGTATTGTACCACATTGCCATTCACGATTTAAACAATCGAAAAAAGAAAATTCTATTTTAGGTCCATAAAATGCACCTTCTCCAACCTGATAATTAAAAGTTATACCTAATTTTTTTAAAACTATAGCTAAATTTTTTTCAGATTGATCCCATACTTCATTATTTCCAATACGGTTTTTAGGTCTTGTAGATAATTTTACTAAAAAATTTTTAAAACCAAAAATTTGATAAATTTCACGCATCATATTAATACAATTTTCGATTTCTATTAAAATTTGTTCTTGTGTGCAAAATATATGAGCATCATCCTGAGTAAAACTACGTAATCTCATTAAACCATGCAAAGAACCTGATGGTTCATTTCGATGACAAATACCAAATTCTGCAATTCTTAAAGGTAAATCTTTATATGATTTCAAACCTTGTTGAAAAATTTGTATATGTCCTGGACAATTCATAGGTTTAATACAATAATTTCTATTTTCAGAAAATGTACTAAAAATCGCTTTTTTATAAATTTTCCAATGTCCTGTATTTTTCCAAATTATACTATCTGTTATTAATGGTGTTTTTACTTCTTGATAGTTATATTTTTCAAGTTTTTTACGTAAAAATTTTTCTAATTCATGAAAAATAATATAACCATTATTATGCCAAAAAACCATCCCTGGTGATTCATTTTGAAAATGATATAAATTGAGTTTTTTTCCAAATATTCTATGATCAAATTCTAGTAATTTATTTTTATTTAATAATTGTTTTTTTTTTTTTATTTTTTTATTATTAAAATTAGATGAATTATTATTTTGTTGCATTTTTTTCTTTTATATTAATTAATTGAATTTAATAAATTTTAAAATAATTAGTTACAATTAAATATATATATTTAATATATTATTATAAATATAATAAAATTATTAGTTATTAAAATTAATAATAATTATTATAGTGATATTTATTTATATAACAATAAAATAATTTTTAATTTATTAAAATTTTTATAAAAAAATTAAATTTTTTGTCCATAAGTTACTCTTTTATTACCATTATAATCTAAACAAGTTTTTATATTCTTATATTTTTTTTCTTGTAATATTTTCATAATTTGATTAGATTGATTGAATCCATGTTCTAGTATTATCCATCCAAATTTATTTAAATATTTAGTAGATTGTAAAATAATAGAATTAAAATTAGATAATCCATTATCTTCTGCAATTAAAGAATATATTGGTTCAAATTTTATACTTTTTTCAAGAAATAAATAATCTTTATATTTAATATAAGGAGGATTACTTACAATAATATCAAATTTTTGATGTTTTAAATTACTAAACCAATTACTTTGTATAAAATTAACATTATGAATAGATAATTTGTTTGCATTTTTTTTTGCAATATTAATTAGTTCTGGAACTATATCTATTCCAATAACATTTAATTTATTACATTCACTAGCTATAGCTAAAGCTATAGCTCCAGTTCCTGTACCTAAATCTAATATATTTTTTGTATTAAATTTAATTTTTGTTAATGTGTGTTCTACTAAAATTTCTGTATCTGGTCTAGGTATAAAAGTTAATGATGAAACATTAATTTTTAATGACCAAAATTCACAATATCCTAATATATAAGCAATTGGTTCACCATTTATTCTTCTTTTTAATAATTGCATTAATTTTTTTAATTGTGTTATATTTAAATAATTTTCATAAAATTCATAGATCCAAAATTTAGATTTATTAAGAACAAAAGATAATAATATTTCTGATTCTATTTTAGATAGATATATTTTATTTTTTTTTAAGATAATATTAGCATAAAATAACCATTTTTTAATTTTCATTTTTTTTTGATGTAAATAATAATAAATCAGCATGATATTTATGTAAGATATGTTCTATTAACAAATCTAATTTACCATTCATAATTTCATCTAATCTATAAATTGTTAAGTTAATGCGATGATCTGTTACTCTTTTTTGAATAAAATTATATGTTCTATTCCTATCAGAACGTTCACCAGTTCCTAACAAATTTTTTCTTATTAATGATTCATTTTTATTTCTTTTAGCTATTTCTGCGGCATTAATTCTAGCTATTAATACTGATAAAGCTTTAGATTTATTTTTATGTTGAGATCTTTCATCTTGACATTCTACAACAATTCCTGTTGGTATGTGAGTAATACGAATAGCTGAATCAGTTGTATTAACATGTTGTCCACCAGCTCCAGAAGAACGAAAAGTATCAATTTTTAAATCATTATTATTAATTTCTGGAACTTCAGATTTAGATAATTCTGGCATAACAGCTACAGTACATGTGGAAGTATGAACTCTTCCCTGAGATTCTGTTTCAGGAACTCTTTGTACTCTATGTCCACCTGATTCGAATCTTAATTTTCCATATACACCATGTCCAATTATTTTTAATATGATTTCTTTATATCCTCCATGTTCTCCATAATGAACATTAATTATTTTTACCTTCCAAGATTTAGATTCAGCATAACGAGCATACATTTTATAAATATTACCTACAAAAATAGCTGCTTCATTACCTCCTGAACCTGCTCTAATTTCTAAAAAACAATTTCTATTATTTTTATCATTACTTTTGGATAATAAAAGAATTTTAATTTCTTTTTCTATTTTTTTTTGTTTAATTTTAATATTTTTAATATCTTCTAAAACTAAAGAATATAATTCTTTATCATATAATAATTCGTTATTATTGATTAAATCTAATTGTAAATTCTTCCATTCTATAAATGGTTTAATTACTATAGATAAATTCATATATTCTATTGAAAGTTTACGTAAATTTTCTTGATTATTATATATTTTATAATTACTTAATTTTTTTTCAATATATATATAACGTTTATGTAATAAATTAAGTTGCTTAATAATAGAATTATTCATAAATTAAATTTTATGTTATAAATTTTGTTAAATAAATTTTAATAATATAATAAAAAAAATTAAAAATAATAAATTTTTATTAATAATATATATTATATTTTTTTTTATATATGGTACTTCTATATATATTTAAAATACTATATTAATAGTAATAAAAAATATTATTATAAATAATATTTATAAGGAATATTTTATGTCTGATATGAAATTATTTTCCGGAAATGCAATTCCAGAATTAGCAAAAGAAATTGCAGATCATTTATATACTAATTTAGGAAAAGCATATGTAGGTAAATTTAGTGATGGAGAAACTTCTGTTCAAATAAATGAAAATGTTAGAGGAGATGATGTTTTTATAATTCAATCTACTTGTCATCCTACAAATGACAATTTAATTGAATTAATTATCATAGCTGATGCATTACGAAGAGCTTCAGCAGGAAGAATAACAGCAGTTATACCATATTTTGGATATTCCAGACAAGATCGTAGACTAAGATCTGCCAGAGTACCTATTACAGCAAAAGTTATAGCTGATTTTCTATCTGGTGTAGGAATAGATAGAGTTTTAACGGTAGATTTACATGCAGAACAAATTCAAGGATTTTTTGATATTCCTGTAGATAATGTATTTAGTAGTTCTATTCTTATAGAAGATATGACAAAAATATTTTTAGATAAACCTATTATAGTGTCTCCAGACATTGGAGGTGTAATACGTGCTAGAGCTATAGCAACAACATTATTTAATGGTACTGATATGGCAATTATAGATAAAAGAAGATCTAAATCTAATATATCAGAAGTTATGCATATTATTGGAGATATTATAAATCGAGATTGTATTTTAATAGATGATATTATTGATACTGGTGGTACATTATGTGAAGCAGCAAAAGCGTTAAAAAAAAATGGTGCTAAAAGAGTTTTTGCATATGTAACTCATCCTATTTTTTCTGGTAATGCAGCAAATAATATTTCTAATTCTTTAATAGATGAAATTATAGTATGTGATACAATTCCTTTATCAAATAAAATAAAAAAATTAAAAAAAGTAAGAAAACTAACTTTATCAGAAATGCTTGCAGAATCTATTCGTAGAATAAATAATGAAGAATCTATTTCTGTAATGTTTAATAATTAAAATAGGAAATATTATTTGAATAATATTAAAATGATTGTTGGTTTAGGAAATATCGGAAAAAAATTTATTGGATCACGTCATAATGTAGGATCTGATTATATTTATTACCTTGCTAATTATTTTAAAATTAAATTGAATAAAATAGAAAAATTACATAGTTATATTGGTTTTGTTAATTTATCAAATAAAAAATTAATTTTATTAATTCCTGATACTTTTATGAATAATTCTGGTAAATCTATACTTCTTGCATCCAATTTTTACAAAATTATTTTAAATGAAATTTTAATAATACATGATGAATTAGATTTTTTACCAGGAAAAATAAAATTTAAATATGGAGGAGGTAGTGCGGGTCATAATGGACTAAATGATATAATAAAAAATTTTAATAATAAATTATTTTATAGATTAAGAATTGGCATTGGACATCCTAAAAATAAATTAAAAATAAATAATTTTGTATTAAATAAACCAACAGTAATTGAAAAAAAAATAATTAACTCCTCTATGAGGAATATAATTAACGCAATAAAAATCTTTATTAATACAAATTATTATAAAGCTATGAATTATCTTCATTCTAAATAAATAATAGGATTAAAAGTGAAATTAAAATGTGGTATAATTGGATTACCTAATGTTGGAAAATCAACATTATTTAATGCATTAACTAATTCAAATGTTAATGCATCTAATTATCCTTTTTGTACAATAGAACCTAATATTAGTATTGTTAATGTTCCTGATAAAAAATTAGATATATTATCTGAAATAGTGCTAACAAAAAAAATTACTCCATCTGTAATAAAATTTGTAGATATAGCAGGTTTAATTAAAGGAGCTTCTAAAGGAGAAGGATTAGGAAATAAATTTTTAAATCATATAACAGAAATGAATGCTATTATTCATGTTGTACGTTTCTTTGAAGATATAAATATATTAGATATATCACCTACTAATATACCAATTAATAATATTAATATAATTAATAATGAAATTATTCAATTTGATATTTATTTATGTATGAAACAAATAAAAATTTTATCTACAAAAAATAATTGTAAAAAAAATCATCAAAATATAAAATTATTAAATTTATGTTTAAATAAATTAAAAGAAAAAAGATTACTTAATACAATTAATTTTAATATAGAAGAATTAAAATTTATTAATAATATAAAATTATTAACTATTAAACCAATGATTATTATCGCTAATATAAGTGAAAATATATCACAAAATAAATTATATTTAAATCAATTACAATTGATATCTAAACAATATAATATTATAAATATATGTGCTAAATTAGCATTCACTAAGATTAATGAATTACAAAATTATTATTTAAATAAAATTGTAATAGCTAGTTTTAATTTATTAAATTTAAATATATTTTATACTGTTGGAATTAAAGAAACAAAATCATGGAGTATTATGAAAGGTACAACAGCTTTAGAAGCTGCAAAAAAAATTCATAGTGATATTAAAAGAGGGTTTATTAGAGCTAAGGTAATAAATTATAATGATTATATTTTTTATAAAAATGAAAATAAACTAAAGTTAGCAGGAAAAATTAGATTAGAAGGTAAAAATTATATTATTAAAAATAGAGATATAATTCATTTTCTTTTTAATGTTTAATAATATAGATTATTTATATATTTTCATATACAATTAATTATACTATTTTAATTTGAATTGATTTATTATGAATATTTATTCATAATAAGATTTACTTTCATAAATATGAGTAATATGTAATTAGTATTTATTATTACTTAAATCATATTATTTCACTGATGTTATAAGTGAAATTTGAGAATTATAATATGAAAATTATAAAACCTACATTACAACTAATTACAACTAAAACTGCTTATAGAGAAAACCCTACTATTATATATAATGAATTATGTAAAAAAAAAAAATATACTTTATTATTAGAATCAGTTGATATTAACAGTAAGAAAAATTTACAAAGTTTATTAATTATTGATAGTTCATTAAGGATTAGTTCTATTAAAAATACTGTAACTATTCAATCATTTTCTAAGAATGGAAATTTATTATTACAATTATTAGATAAATTTTTACCTAAAAATATATCTAATATAAAAAAAACAAACAATCGTTTTTTAATTTTACCAAAAATAAAAAAATTAGAAGATGAAGATACAAGATTAAAATCTTTATCTGTTTTTGACATATTAAGATATATACTTAAATTAGTTAAATTACCTAATAAAAAAGAAAATAAAGCTATGTTTTTAGGAGGATTATTTTCTTATGATTTAATATATAATTTTGAAAAATTACCACAAAGAACAAAATACCAAAATATATGTCCTGATTATTGTTTTTATTTATCTGAAATATTATTAATAATAGACCATAAAAAAAAAATATCAAATTTACAAGCTAGTATTTATATACCTAATAAACAAGAATTTCAAAGGTTAAATAAACGTATTAAAAATCTTAGTAAACAAATAGAACAAACAATAATATTACCATTAACTAATATTAACATTAGATCAAAAATTCATAAAAATATTTCTTATACATGTAATCAAAAAGATTTAGAATATTGTAATATAATTAAAAAAATGAAATTCTATATTGAATCAGGAGAAATTTTTCAAGTAGTACCTTCAAGAAAATTTTTTATACCATGTTATAATCCTTTAGTTGCTTATGATATTTTAAAAACAATAAATCCTAGTCCATATATGTTTTTTATGCAAGATAAAGAGTTTATTTTATTTGGAGCGTCTCCAGAAAGTTCATTAAAATTTAACTCTGTAAATAGACAAGTAGAATTGTATCCAATCGCCGGTACTAGATCAAGAAAATATATTAATAATATTGTGAATTTAGATTTAGATAGTCGTATTGAATTAGAAATGAGAATAGATCAAAAAGAAATGGCAGAACACTTAATGTTAGTAGATTTAGCAAGAAATGATTTAGCTAAAATATGTATTCCTGGTAGTAGATATGTAGCAGATTTGACAAAAGTTGATCGTTATTATTATGTTATGCATTTGGTCTCTAGAGTTATAGGAATTCTTAAACCTAATTTAGATGCTTTACATGCTTATCGTGCATGTATGAATATGGGTACTTTAACTGGAGCACCTAAAATACGTGCTATGCAATTAATAGCAATATTTGAAAAAGAACACAGAGGAAGTTATGGAGGCTCTATTGGTTATTTAACAGGACATGGAGATTTAGATACATGTATAATTATACGTTCTGCTTATATTCAAAATAATAAAGCAACTGTACAAGCTGGTGCAGGTATAGTATTAAATTCAGAACCACAATCTGAAGCGAATGAAAGTTTTAACAAAGCTAAAGCAGTTTTAACTGCTATAGAAAAAAGTAATTTTTATTATAAGGAGTAATAATAATTTAATGTCTAATGTATTTATTTTAGATAATATTGATTCATTTACTTATAATTTAGTCGATCAAATACGTTCTTTAAATCATAAAGTTATTGTTTATCGGAATAATCTTCCAATAAATTTTTTGTTAAGAAAATTAAGTAAAATTAAATATCCTATTTTATTATTATCTCCCGGTCCAGGATTACCTAATAAAGCTGGATTTATGCCTAATTTATTAAAAATTTTAATAGGAAAAGTACCTATTATTGGAATATGTTTAGGGCATCAAGCAATAATTGAATCTTATGGTGGATGTATCATAAGAGCAAAAGAAATTTTTCATGGTAAATCTTCAACTATTATTCATGATAATAAAGACATGTTTTATGGGATAAAAAATCCTATGAATGTGGCTCGTTATCATTCATTAATAGCAAATAAAATTCCTAATTTTTTAAAAATTAATTCGAAATGTAAAAATATTATTATGAGTTTTCGTTATAATTATCATAGAACATGTGGTTTTCAATTTCATCCTGAATCTATTCTTACTCCTGATGGAGATATTTTAATGAAAAAAACTATTCATTGGGCTTTGTCTTAAAATGAATATTATTAAAAGTGATAAAATGATTAATCTTATTTTAAATAAATTATACAATAGTAAAAATATTTCTAAAGATGAAAGTAATTATTTATTTACAGCTATTATAAATAAAAAATTAAATTCTAGTCAATTAGTAGCTATATTAATAGCTATGAAAATAAAGGGAGTAAATTATGAAGAAATTGCTGGTGCAGTAACTGCAATAATATCACACAAAATAAAATATTTTCCCAAACCAAAATATATTATATCAGATATTGTTGGTACTGGAGGAGATAATATGAATACTTTAAATATTTCTACAGGTAGTTCTTTTATTGCTGCTTCTTGTGGATTAAAAATAGTAAAACATATTAATCATTGTATATCGAGTAAATCTGGATCAGCTGATATACTATCTGCCATGGGTATTCAATTAAATCAATCTAGTATTGTTTCTCGTAAATTATTAGATGATTTTAATTTATGTTTTTTATTAGCACCTAAATATAATAATTTTTTTTTAGATTTTATGATTATAAGAAAACAATTAAAAACAAGAACTATTTTAAATATATTAGGTCCTTTATTAAATCCTGCTAAACCTCAAATTATTTTAATTGGGGTGTATAAAAAAAGTTTATTATTACCTGTTATTAATACTTTAAAATTATTGCAATATAAAAAAGCAGCTGTAGTTCATTGTAGTGGAATGGATGAAATATCATTACATGATAATACTCATGTATTTGAATTAAATAATAACATAATTTCTAATTATATATTAACTCCTAAACATTTTGGATTAAATTATATTTTAAAAAATGATTTGGTTGGTGGGTTACCTAAAGAAAATGCTAAATGTTTAATAAAATTATTAAAAGGAAAATCTAAAAATATTAGTTATAAAAATACTATAGCAGCTAATGTTGCTTTTTTATTAAAATTACATGGAAAAAAAAATTTAATTCAAAATACTCAAATGGTTCTTAATATAATTAATAATGGTCTTGGTTATAAATATATTACTAATTTAATAAATAAAGGTTTTATAAAAAAATAACTATGTATCAAAAAAATATTTTAGAAGAAATTATACAAAATAAAATTTCTTGGATTAAAAATAAAAAAAAAATGTTCCCTATAAAAAAAATTACATCATGTATAAAAAAAACACAATACGATTTTTATCATGCATTAAAAAGTAATAACAGTGTATTTATTTTGGAATGTAAAAAATATTCTCCATCTAAAGGATTAATTTGTAAAAATTATGATTTAAAATCTCTTGCTAATATTTATAAAAATTATTCATCTGTTATTTCAGTTCTTACAGATGAAAAATATTTTCAAGGAAATTTTAATGATATTAGTATTATTAGAAATATAGTATCACAGCCAATTTTATGTAAAGATTTTATTTTAGATCCATATCAAATATATTTTGCTAGATATCATAAAGCTGATGCAGTACTTTTAATATTATCTATATTAAATGATCAAGAATATATTCAATTATCTACAATAGCCAATAAATTAAATATGGGTATATTAACTGAGATTAGTAATGAAAAGGAACTTAAAAGAGCAATATATTTAAAAGCCCAAGTTATTGGTATTAATAACAGAAACTTAGAAGATTTTACAATAGATATTAATAAAACATGTGATTTAGTAAATTTAAATTTTATTCCTAAAAAAATTATATTAATTAGTGAATCAGGTATTAATAGTAATTTTCAAATAAGAAAATTAAGTAAATTTGTTCATGGATTTTTAATAGGTTCCGCAATAACATCTAAAAAAAATATTTTATTTGCAGTTAAAAATTTAATTTATGGAATAAATAAAATATGTGGTTTAAAAAAAATTGAGGATGCCAAAATAGTTAATGATTCAGGTAGTATATTTGGTGGATTGATTTTTGTAAACCATTCTATAAGAAATATTAATCTTAAAATTGCAAAAAATATTGTATTTGCTATTAAGCCTTTATTATACATAGGAATTTTTTGTAATAGCACAATTGAAACAATAGTTGAAATATCAAAAACATTATTATTATATGCTGTTCAATTACATGGTGAAGAAAATCAAAATTTTATTAACATTTTAAGAAAAAAATTACCTAATACAATTAAAATTTGGAAAGTTATTAAAATAAATAATAATATTCCTATATATAAATATAATAATGTAGATTTATATGTATATGATAATTACTTATCTGGTAAAGGAATAAAATTTAATTGGAAATTATTAAAAGGAAAAAATAATAAAAATATTTTATTAGCAGGTGGTTTAAATAAAAATAATTTTATAGAAGCAATAAAATTAAAATGTTATGGATTAGATTTTAATTCAGGAGTAGAAAGTGTTCCTGGAATTAAAGATCATTTAAAAATAAAAGAAATTTTTCAAAAATTAAGTAGATATTAAATATGTATTATTAATTTTTAATTATAAGGAAAATATTTAAATGATTACTTCGTTGCCTAGTTATTTTGGTAAATTTGGTGGAATGTTTGTACCACAAATATTAATACCTGCTTTATTAGAATTAGAACAAATATTTATTCAATCTCAAAAAGATCCTATTTTTAAAAAAACATTTAATTTGTTATTAAAAAATTACGTTGGTCGTCCAACTCCATTAACAATATGTAAAAATTTAACTAAAAACACAAATTCTATTCTTTATTTAAAAAGAGAAGATTTACTACATAGCGGAGCACATAAAATTAACCAAGCATTAGGTCAAGCATTATTAGCAAAAAAAATGAATAAAAAAGAAATTATAGCAGAAACAGGAGCAGGACAACATGGAGTGGCTGCGTCAATTGTATGTGCACTGTTAGAATTAAAATGTAAAGTTTTTATGGGAGAAAAAGATATAAAACGTCAAATATCTAATGTTTCAAGAATGAAATTATTAGGAACAGAAGTAATTTCAGTTAATCAAAATAATGGTACATTAAAAGATGCGTGTAATGAAGCAATTCGTTATTGGTCTAGTAATTATAAAAATTCTCATTATATGATAGGAACAGCTGCTGGACCTCATCCTTATCCTACTATTGTAAGTGAATTTCAAAGTATAATAGGTAAAGAAGTAAAAAATGACATTATTTCAATGGAAAATAGATTACCTGATATGTTAATAGCATGTGTAGGTGGTGGATCAAATGCTATTGGATTATTTAAAGATTTTATACAAGATAAATCTGTTCAATTAATTGGAATTGAACCAGGAGGTTTAGGAGTTCATACTAAAAAACACGGCGCTGCTTTAAAATATGGAAAAATAGGAATATATTTTGGTATGAAAACCGCAATCATGCAAACAAAAAATTATCAAATTGCTGAATCTTATTCAATTTCTGCAGGTTTAGATTTTCCTGCTGTAGGACCACAACATGCATATTTAAATAATATAGGTAGGGCTAATTATTTTTCTATTACAGATAAAGAAGCTATAGAAGCTTTTAAATTATTATGTGTGAAAGAAGGAATAATACCTGCTTTAGAATCTGCTCATGCTTTAGCATATGCTTTAAAAATTATTAAAAAAAATCCTAAAAAAAAACAAATATTAGTAGTAAATTTATCTGGAAGAGGTGATAAAGATATTACTACAGTAAATAATAATTAATTATAGGTTATATATAATATATGGAAAAACGTTATAATAATATGTTTAAATATTTAAAAAATAAGAAAGAAGCTGCATTAATACCTTTTATTACTATAGGAGATCCATCTATAAAAACATTTTTTAATATTGTGGACACACTTATTTATAATGGTTCAGATGGATTAGAATTAGGAATTCCATTTTCTGATCCATTAGCTGATGGTCCTATTATACAAAAAGCAAACAAAAGAGCTTTAAATTTAGATATTAATATTATTAAATGTTTTAAATTAATTAGTATTATCAGAAATAAATATCCTAATATTCCTATTGGAATATTAATATATGTAAATATTATTTATTCTTATGGTATAAAAAAATTTTATAACCAATGTTATAAATCAGGAATTGATTCTGTTCTTATTGTAGATGTACCAATTGAAGAATTTATACCTTTTTATAAAGAATCAATTAAAAATAAAATTTTACCCGTTTTGATTTGTCCACCTAATGCTAGTAATTTTTTATTAAAAAAACTTTCATCTTTTCATTGTGCATATACTTATGTATTATCAAGGTCTGGAATTACTGGTATTGATCAAATAATTAATAACAATTTTGATATTTCTAATTTATTTTCTCAGTTAATAAAATATAATGCAGCTTTACCATTACAAGGGTTTGGAATTCAAACTACTAAACATATTAAAAATGCTATTAAAAATGGTGCTTATGGAGTGATTTTAGGATCATTTATAATTAAATTAATAGAAGATTATCAAAATGATTCTATCATTTTATTAAAAAAATTAAAAAATATGATAATAAAATTTAAATCTGCTACAATTTCTGTAGAAAAGAAATAATTACAAAACTTATTTATATAAATAATTTTACTTATATGTCTTTTTTAAAAATTAAATTATTAACAAATAAAACTCAAATATTTTTCAAAAAATATTTGATGTTTTTTATAAAAATCGTTTTAAGTTTTTCCATATTATATTTAATGATAGAATATTTAACTTATCCCTATAAAAAAATATTTATTACTATATTGAAAGATATTATTAAAAAAAATAATTTTAATAATTTTTTTTTAATCTTACAACATTTAACAAACAAACAAAAGTTATCTATAAATTATTATTTTTTTATACATAAAATAGTAACTTTAATAAATTTTTTTTTAATAATAATTATTACAATTTCAGTTATAATTATTGATAATAATAAAAAAAAAAATATTATTAATTTTATTATAGAAAATATTTTTTATAATTTTCCTATATTATTTATAATATTTTTTATTATAAATATAATTTTAAATTATTATTTTATAATAGGTATTTTTTATAATATAATAATATTTTTTTTTTTATTATTATTTCCTATAATTAGAATAATAGAAAAAACAAATATTTTTATTTCTATTACTTATAGTATAAAATTAGTTTGGATTAATAAAAAAATAATATTTCCTATTTTTTTAATATATTTAATAATAAAATTTTTTTTATTAATTTTAAATACTATTTTATTATTTAATAATTCCTATTTATTATTATTAATATTTAATATTATTAATAATTTTATAACAATTATATTTATAATTTACTTAACAAAATGTTATTTTTTAATAAAATAATATAAAATTATTATTTTATTAAAAAATATAAAATTCTATACTAGACAAAAGATAATTTTTAATGATATATAAAGAGATATTCAAATAAATTATATTTTTATAAAGTTTATTTTATAAGATAATTAATAATTATTATGAAATTCCTTTCATTTAATATTAATGGTATTAGAGCACATATTCATCAACTTGAGTTAATAATTAATTTATATAATCCTGATATTATTGGATTGCAAGAAACTAAAGTTGAAGATATAAATTTCCCTAAAGAAAAATTAATAAAATTAGGTTATAATGTCTTTTTTTATGGTGAAAAAAAATATTATGGAGTAGCTTTATTAAGTAAATGTATTCCATTAAATATACAAAAAGGATTTTTGTGTGAACAGTTTAATAATCAAAAAAGACTAATAATAATTGATATTCCAAGTTCTATTGGTATTATAAAAATAATAAATTGTTATTTTCCTCAAGGAGATAATTGTAATAATTTTATTAAATTTTCTTCTAAAATTAATTTTTTTAAAAATTTACAACAATTTCTTGAAGATAATGTAGATCCTAATAGCCCAATTATATTAATGGGTGATATAAATGTTAGTATTTCTGATTTAGATATTGGTATAGGAGAAATTAATCGTAAACAATGGTTAAGTAAGGGAAAATGTTCTTTTTTGCCAGAAGAAAGAATCCATATTAATAAATTATTAAAATGGGGTTTATTTGATATTTGGAGGATAATGAATCCAAAAATAAATAATATATTTTCCTGGTTTGATTATCGATCTAATAGATATTTAAATAATCAAGGTTTAAGAGTTGATTTAATTTTAATTAGTAAAATATTAATACAATATTATATTGATTCAAATATAGAATATTCTATTCGAAAAATAATTAGACCATCAGACCATATACCAGTTTGGGTTGATTTTAAAATTTTTTAATTTAGTTTTATTTTAATATTAGGTGATAAATGACTATTTTATGGAATTTAATAAAATATTTTTTTTGTTATACTTGGTTAATACTCAATTTTATTAAAAAGTTAATATTAAATTTAATATTTTTATCTTTAGTAATAATATGTAGTTATTATATTTATAATATTGGTTTTCATAATCCAATAAATAATTTAAATAAAAATAAAAAACATATATTAGAAATTAATGTTCAATATTTAACAGATGATATAATAGATAATAATATTTTTTATAAATTATTGAACAAAATATTTAATTTACCAAAACAAAATTCAACTTTTCAAGTTGCTCAAGCTATTTTACGTGCGAAAACAGATAAAAATATTAATGGAATTATTTTAAATTTAAATAATTGTATGGTAGAAGATATAACTGTATTAGACTATATAGGTAAATATTTAAATAATTTTAAAACTTCTGGTAAACCTATATATGCTATAGGTGATATATATAACCAAAATCAATATTATTTAGCTAGTTTTGCTAACACAATAGTTCTAGAACCACACGGGTTTATAAATTTACATGGTTTATCTACAAATATGTTTTATTTTAATAGTTTATTGAAAAAATTAAAAATAAAATTAAATATATTTAAGATAGGAGAATTTAAATCAGCTGTTGAACCTATGACAAGAAATAATATGTCTTCAAGTACTAAAATAGTAGAAAAAAAATTAATTAATAATTTGTGGGGTAATTATTTAAGAACAATTATGAATAATCGTAAAATTACTCTTCAAAATTTATTTCCTAATCATAAAACTTATATTCAAAAACTAAAAAATAGCAAAGGAAATTTAGCATTATATGCTTTAAAAAATAAATTAGTAGATAAAATATCTACAAGATTTGATTTTGAAAATGATATGATAAAAAAATTTGGATGGGATTCTAAAAATCAAACATATAATCATATAAATATAAGTGAATATATTAATCAAAATTTTAAAGAAAAAAATAAAAATAATATTGCAGTGATAGTTATTGACGGAATTTTAAATTATGGTGTAAAAAGTACTGGTATTATTAATCAAATAAATCAAGCATATTTAGATCCTAATATTAAAGGAGTAATATTAAAAATTAATAGTCCAGGAGGTAGTTTAATAGCTTCTGAATATATATATAATGCATTAATTGCTTTAAAAAGAGTTCATAAACCTGTTGTAATATCAATGGGAGAAGTAGCTGCATCAGGAGGATATTTTATTGCAACTGCAGGAGATTATATTATAAGCAATAAAAATACTATTACAGGATCTATTGGTATATTTTCTATTGTACCCACATTTAATAATACTTTAAAAAGCTTAGGAATTTACAGTGATGGTGTTAGTATTAATAATGGATTAACAGAATCATTATATAAAGAATTATCTTTAGAAAGTAAAGAAATTAATAAAGCAACTTTACAAGGAGGTTATGAAAAATTTATATATGTAATTTCTAATGCAAGACATAAATCTATAAAAGATGTAAAAAAATTAGCTAATGGTATGATATGGATAGCTAAAGATGCAAAAAAAAATGGGTTAGTTGATGCTATTGGAGATTTTGATTCTGCTGTAAATAAAATTTCTAAATTAACAGGAATTAAAAATGTTTCATTAGAATGGTTAGAAAGTGATGTTGACTTATTTTCTTATAGTTTATTAGATTTTTTAACTTTTAAAATAAATAATAATTTTATTACTCTAAAAAATTTTTTTCCATTTTTAACAAATTATTATATTCAAAAAATTTTTTTCAAAAATAATTCATCATTATTAATGCAACAAGTAAATGATCCAGAAAACATATATGCTATATATAATTTAAATATTAATTAATAAAAAATATTTAAAAATAATATTTAAATAAGGAGAAAATAATGTCTGTTAGAGTTGCTATTAATGGATTTGGAAGAATAGGGCGTGTTTTTTTTCGTATTGCAGAAAAAAATTCTAAAATTAAAATTGTAGCTATTAATGATTTATTAGAAATAAATTATATGGCTTATATGTTAAAATATGATTCTACACATGGAAAATTTAATGGTAATATTGAGGTAAAAAATCAATATTTAATTGTTAATGGTAATTATATTAATGTTTTTTTTGAAAAAGATCCTTGTAATTTAAAATGGAATGATTTAGGTGTAGATGTAGTTGTAGAATCTACAGGGATGTTTTTAACTAAAGAATTAGCAAATAAACATATAATTGCAGGTGCTAAAAAAGTTATAATCACTGCGCCTCCTAAAGATAATAATATTCCTATGTATGTTAAAGGTGTTAATTTTGAAAATTATAATGGTGAAAATATTATATCTAATGCATCTTGTACAACTAATTGTTTAGCACCTTTAGTAAAAATTATTCATGATAATTTTACTATAAAAGAAGGATTAATGACAACAGTACATGCTGTTACTTCAACTCAAAAAACAGTAGATAGTCCTTCCTATAAAGATTGGAGAGGTGGTAGGGCTGCATATCAGAATATTATTCCATCAACTACAGGAGCAGCTAAAGCAGTAGGATGTGTTATACCTGAATTAAATGGTAAACTAACAGGTATATCTTTACGAGTTCCTGTTTCTAATGTTTCAGTTGTTGATTTAACAGTTAAATTATTTAAAAAAACTACATTGAATGAAATATTTAATAAAATAAAATTTGCTGCACATAATGATATGAAAGGTGTTCTTGGATATACAGAAGATGATGTAGTATCTAGTGATTTTAATGGAGAAATATTAACTTCTATTTTTGATAAAAAAGCTAGTCTACTAATTAGTAGTACTTTTGTAAAATTAATTGCTTGGTATGATAATGAAACAGGATATTCTAATAAAATTTTAGATCTTATAATACATATTACAAAAAATAATTAAATATTAGTCTTTTAATAATATTTAGACTTTTAACTGATAAAGCTTCGTATAAATGTTTATCAGTTAAAATATTCATATCAAGTTTATAAAATAAATCTTGTTTTCGGATATATTATTTAATATTTTAAAACATAAATTTATATATACATTATTATTTATTATTCATATGAAATGTTAAGTTTTGTCAAAATTAATGATAATCCGAAATACAGGAGCACCACTCTTTGGATTTACAATCAACTTTAATTTTATTTATTATAGGATGTATATTAATTGCATCTAGTATTTTAATAAGTTCAATTACTTCTAAAATAGGTATTTCTATCTTATTGGTATTTTTAGCAATAGGTATATTAGCTGGATCAGATGGTATTGGAAGAATTTCATTTCATAGTTATGAAATAGCAAATATTATTAGTAATTTATCTTTAGCTGTTATTTTACTTGATGGTGGAATGAGAACAAAAATTTCTTCAATTAAAATTGCTTTAATTCCTGCATTATCTTTGGCAACAATTGGAGTTTTAATAACTGCAGGATTAACAGGAATAATGGCGTCTTATTTGTTTAAAATACATTTAATTTATGGTTTTTTAATTGCTTCAATATTAGCATCCACTGATGCTGCTGCTATTTTTACTTCTGGAAAAGGATTAAATGAAAGAGTTATTTCTACTCTTGAAATAGAATCTGGAAGTAATGATCCTATGGCTGTATTTTTAACAACATCTATTATTAAAATGATTCAAATTAAACAATTAAATTTTACTATTAATATATTATTAATACATTTTATTTATTTAATTAAACAATTTATATTAGGAATAATATTAGGATTAATTGGCGCGTGGATATTAAAAAAAATTATTAATAAAATTATATTAGTTAGTGGATTATATCCTTTATTAGTATTAAGTATTGGTATACTTATTTTTTCTTTAACTAATTTATTAGATGGTAGTGGTATTTTAGCTATTTATTTATATGGTTTTTTAATTGGTAATTATAATATTCGTAATCAGAATAATATTCTTCAAATTTTTGATGGCATTGCATGGTTCAGTCAAATAACTATGTTTTTGATATTAGGATTATTAGTCAGTCCTAGTTCTTTGTTACATATTGCATTACCATCGTTAATATTATCATTTTGGATGATCTTATTAGTAAGGCCTTTATCTGTTTTTATAGTATTATCACCATTTGATAATTTTAATATACGTGAAAAATTTTTTATTAGTTGGATGGGATTAAGAGGTGCTGTTCCAATTATATTAGCTTTATTTCCTATAATAGCACAAATAGAACATGCTATGTTATTTTTCAATATAGCATTTTTTATTGTTTTAATTTCTTTAATACTTCAAGGAAGCTTTTTAAATTTTTTTGCAGTTAAGACAAAAGTATTATTACCTTCTATTGTTTTACCTATTCATAGAACTAATTTAGATATAAATATTAAAGAACAATGGGAACAATTTACCTATAAATTAGATGCAAAAACATGGTGTGTTGGGACTGCAATACGTGATTTATATATACCTAAAAAAACATTTATTAATGCATTATTTAGAAAGGGTAAATTAATAAGACCAATAGGAAATACTATTTTACAAAAAAATGATATAATCTGTATTATGGGTTGTGAAAATAATTTAACAGATTTAGGAAAATTATTTAGTCAAACAGTTTCATTATCTCTTAGTCAAAAATTTTTTGGAGATTTTATTCTAGATGCTGAAGCTAAATTATATGATATAGCAAAAATTTATAGTTTAAAATTAAATAAAAATATTGATGTTCAACAATCTATTGGAAAATTATTAATTTCTTTAATGCAAAATAATACTATAGTTGTTGGAGATCATATAAAATGGAATAATATTTTATGGACTATAGCAGAAAAAGAAAATAATAAAATTACTAGAATAGGTATTAGATCTATAAAAAAATATTAGTTAAAATATAAAATTTTTTTATTTAAATTATTTCTAATAATTTATCTCTGATAATAAAGAGTGATTAATATATTATTATCAGTTTTAAAATTTTAATTTAAAAAAATTTTTATATAATAGAAATATTAAATTTGTATTAATAATATTCTTTAATTCCTTGTCTTCCACCTAAAAGATGTAGATGTAAATAGAATATTTCTTGACATCCGTGTTTATTACAATTAATAACTATTCTATATCCATTTTTATTTATATTTGTTTTTTTGGCTATTTTAGAAGAAACTAATAACATTCTACCTAAAATTAATTCATGTGTTTGATTAATATCATTAAGAGTAGCAATAAATTTATTTGGTACAATTAAAATATGTATCGGACTTTTAGGATAAATATCATGAAATGCAGTTACTAACTCATCTTGATATATAATATTTGTTGATGTTTTATGTAATATTATTTTTTTAAAAATATCATTATTATTTTTCATTTTATTATTAATTATAAATTAATTAAAATTAATTAATATTTATTACTTATAAAATTATCTATTTCTGTTTTTAAATTATCAGATTTAGTTCCAAATACTGCTTGTACTCCATTGCCAGATATAATAACTCCAATTGCTCCTAATTTTATTAGTTTTTTTCGATTAACTTTGTTGATATTTATAACACTAATACGTAATCTTGTAATACAAGCATCTAAATTTGTAATATTTTTTTTACCACCAAAAGCATCTATTAATTGTTTTATATATTCTATTTTATTTTTTATAATATTATTTTTAATGTTTGATATATTATTATTTAAAATTTCTCTTCCTGGGGTTTTTAAATTCCATTTAACTATTAATATTCTAAAAATAGAATAATATATTATAGCATAAAAACTTCCTATTATTGGAAATAGCCATATTTTACTACCATGACCACTTAATATGATAAAATCAATTAAACCATGAGAAAAACTTGTTCCATTTCTCATACCTAATAAAATACAAATAGGAAAAGATAATCCAGCTAAAATTATATGTATAATATATAATATTGGTTCTACATACATAAAAGAAAATTCTATTGGTTCTGTAATTCCAGTAAAAAAAGAAGTTAATGCAGCAGATAACATTAAACTACCAATTTTACTTTTATTTTCTTTTTTAGAAGTATGCCATATTGCAATTGCAGCAGCTGGTAAACCATACATTTTAAATAAAAAACCTCCTGCCAATTTTCCTGCAGTAGGATCTCCTGATATATATCTAGCAATATCTCCATGATATATTTGTTTTGTTATATTATTAGTAAATGATCCAATTTCCATTTGGAATGGGACATTCCAAATATGATGTAATCCAAAGGGTAATAAAGCTCTTTCTACAATTCCATATATTCCAAAAGCAAGTATTGGGTTTTGATAAGCTGCCCAGTGTGAAAAACATTGAATAATTTTACCTAAAGGTAACCATAAAAAAGATAATAAAACTCCAATAAAAATTGAAGTTAAACCAGATATAATAGGGACAAAACGTTTGCCAGAAAAAAAACCAAGATATTCTACTAATTTAATTTGGTAAAATTTATTAAACATATATGCTGCTATAGATCCAGATATAATTCCTCCTAGTACTCCAGTATCAGCAAGATGTTTTTTTAGTATAATATCATGTGGTATATTATATAATAGTAATGGAATAATTACTTCTACAGTTTTAGTTAAAATACCATATGAAATAACAGATGCTAATGCAGATACACCATTATTTTTAGTAAATCCTAAAGCAATACCAATAGCAAAAATTAATGGCATATTAGAAAAAACTGATCCTCCAGTTTTTTCCATAATATTAGAAATAACTTTTGGTAACCAATAAAAATTAGCAGATCCAATACCTAATAATATACCAGCAATAGGTAATACTGAAACTGGTAACATTAAAGATTTACCAACTTTTTGTAAATTAGCAAATGTATTATTAAACATTATACAATCCTGACTTTTATTTATTTTTATAATTATAATAAAACATAATTAATTATTTTTTTAAAAATTTATTTTTTTTTCAAATGATAATAAAAATCTAATTAAAACTAATTTTTGATTAATATAATTAATATTAATTAAACAATTACGATAATATAATAAATCATCTATAATTAAAAATATATTATTTAATTTTATTATACTTGATATTACTGAAATTGAATCATATTGATCTAAGTTATAAAAAAATTTTTTATTAATTTTTAAATGATATTTAATTACATCTATTAATATGAAATATAACCAATGTAAATATAATAAAATATTTTTATTATTTAATATTTTTAATAAATATAATATATCATATTTTATTGCTGAAATAAAAATTTCATATAAATTTTTTCTTTCTATCCATAAAAAACTATTTAATAATTTATATGCATTGATAGGAGAATGATTGCATACACGTAATGCAGTTATTATTATTTTTTTTTCATAAAAATTATTTGATTGTTTTTGTATCCAAAACAATCCATCATTTTCAGATGGAGTATTAATGTACCATATTTGACAACGACTAGATATTGTAGGTAATAAATCATTTTTTTGATAACATTGCATAAAAAACCAGGTATTTTTAGGAGGTTCTTCAAGAATTTTTAAAATTGCATTACTAGATGAATGATTTAATTGTTTAGCATATGGTAACCATATTATTTTACCTTGATTTATATAAGAATTATTAGAAATATTATTAATAATATTTCTAATATTATCTATACTTATAGATATATTAGTATTATTTTTTTTTACAATATATAAATCAGGATGATTCCCAGTTTTTATTAAAATACAACTTGTACATTTTTTACAGTTATTTAAAAATTTTTTATTTGTACACAAAATCCATTTAATTAATGCATAAACTAAATCTATAGTACCTATACCATTAATTGAACAAAAGATAAAAGCATGATAACTTTTATTTCTTAAAAATTGTTGTATTATTGTTTTATAATGATTATTTAACCAAGGATAACATAATGATAATGTTTTATATTTTGACATAATTATTTATAATTCCTAACTTTTAATAAGTTTATTATTATTTTATTAAATATAATTTTATTATAAATTATTTAAAATAAATCATAATATATTATGATTATAAAAATTAATATTTTATATTAAGAAATTATTGAATAATTTTTTATTTATCTTAAATATTAATTTTTTATATATCAAAATATATTTTTATTATTAATAGTAATTAGTTATATAACTAAATGTTATAAAATTATTATTTATTTATATTTTTTAAAAAATAAAAATTATTCAATATTAATTATATAATTAATTATATCTTCTTAAAAATTAATGATGCATTAGTTCCTCCAAAACCAAAAGAATTACATAATACATATTTCATATTATATACATCACGTGCGATATTAGGAATGAAGTCTAAATCAAAATTTTTATCAACATTATTTAAATTAATCGTAGGTGGAACTATTTGATCTCTTAACGATAAAATAGAATAAATAGATTCAACTGCACCAGAAGCACCTAATAAATGTCCAGTTACTGATTTAGTAGAACTTACAAATAAATTTAAACTATTTTTAAAAATATGTTTAATAGCATGAAATTCTGCAATATCACCTAATATAGTTGATGTTCCATGTGCATTAATATACTTAATTTGATTAGAATTGATTTTTGCATCTTTTAATGCATTAAACATAGCTTGAATAGCTCCTTCTCCATATTTAGAAGGAGAAGTAATATGATAAGCATCATTACTCATACCAAATCCTACTATTTCTGCATAAATATTTGCGTTACGTTTTTTAGCATGATTATATTCTTCTAACACTAATATTCCAGCTCCATCACTTAGAACAAAACCATCTCTATCTTTATCCCAAGGACGGCTAGCTCCTTTAGGATTATTATTTCTTTTAGATAATGCTTTTGTTGCACAAAATCCACTTAATCCTAAAGGAGTTATTGCTTTTTCTGACCCACCTGCTAACATTACATCAGCATCATTATAAGATATAATTCTTGATGCTATTCCAATATTCTGCATAGCGGAACTACAAGCACTACTAATAGATATAGTAGGTCCTTTAAAACCATAATCAATAGTGATATTTCCTACTATCATATTAATCATTGTAGATGGAATATAAAAAGGAGATACTTTTCGAGGTCCTTTATTATATAATAAGTAATAATTTTTTTCTATTAAACTAATACCACCCATTCCAGAACCTATTGCTGC
The DNA here is from genome assembly GCF_012563325.1 of Enterobacteriaceae endosymbiont of Plateumaris braccata. Lineage (NCBI taxonomy): Bacteria > Pseudomonadati > Pseudomonadota > Gammaproteobacteria > Enterobacterales > Enterobacteriaceae > Enterobacteriaceae endosymbiont of Plateumaris braccata. Next base: position 91,790 of record NZ_CP046232.1, on the reverse strand, counting down.
ACCAAATCTATGAGCATTATTTTCGTTAACAATTATTCCTGAATCATCTATTGCTTGTTTAGAAGCAACTATTCCATATTGGATAAATAAATCCATATTACGTATTTTTTTTTTTAAAATAAAATTTTTACAAGAAAAATTTTTTATTAATCCTGCAAATTTAGTTGTATATTTACTTGTATCAAAATCATTGATTAAATCAATACCACTATTTCCATTTATAACATTATTCCAACTAGTTTTTATTGTATTTCCTATAGGAGTGACAAGTCCTATTCCAGTAATAACAACTCTACGTTTTAACATATTTTTTATAGTATAATTATTATTTAAAATAATCATCAAAGGATGAATTTAATATTTTTATTCATCCTTTGATGTTATTTAATTTTTGTGGTTATTAATATAATTAATTGCTTCTTGAACAGTAGTAATTTTTTCAGCATCTTCATCTGAAATTTCAGTATTAAACTCTTCTTCTAGAGCCATAACTAGCTCAACAGTATCAAGAGAATCTGCTCCTAAATCTTTGATAAATGCATTAGTATTAATAATTTTTTCTTGTTTAATATCAAGTTGTTCACTAATAATTTTCTTAACACGTTTCTCTGTAGAACTACTCATACTATTAAATTTCCTATAAAACTTATTTACATTATGATTCGCTATTTATCAAATTTTAAAAAAATAATTAAATATTAATATCTTTATTAAAATTAAATTTTGTTTATATAAAAAACATTATATTAATTTAAGACATATATAAACCACCATTAACATGTATTGTTTCTCCTGTAATATAAGATGCTTTATCAGAAGCTAAAAACGCTACAACATTAGCTATTTCTTGTGGAGTACCAAAACGTTTAAAAGGTATTTTAGATAAAATATGATTTTTTGTATGTTTTGAAAGTTTACAAGTCATATCAGTTTCAATAAATCCAGGAGATATAATATTAACAGTAACTCCTTTATGTGCTACTTCTAAAGCTAAAGATTTACTAAATCCTATTAAACCCGATTTTGATGCTGCATAATTTACTTGTCCTATATTACCTATCGAACCTATTATAGATCCTATACTAATAATACGTCCAAATGATTTTTTTAACATATAACGTATAACTTCTTGTGATAATTTAAAAACCGAAGTTAAATTAGTCATTAAAACATTATTCCATTCACTATCTTTCATATTTATAAGAAGACTATCAGAAATAATGCCAGCATTATTTACTAAAATATCTATATTACCAAATTTATGACGAATATCATTTAAAAAATTTTTAACAGATACAGTATTACTTATCAAATCTAATATTAAACCTATACCTTTTTTATCTAAGTATTTATTTATAATTTTTACACCATTTATACTTTTAGATGTACCAATTACTTTAGCACCATAGTGTGCTAAAGTATTAGAAATATAATATCCTATACCACGACTAGCACCCGTAACTAAAGCTAATTTTCCTGTTAAATTCATTTTATCCTCAAATTATTATATTTTTTTAATGCAATAGATAATGTTTTAGAATTGTTTATTGAAATAACATCTAAATTATTAGTAATATTTTTAGCTATTTTTGCAAGTATATTTTTTGGTCCAAACTCTAATATATTATTTATATTTTTATTTGATATATATTCCATACATCCAATCCAATTAATTGGATTGTATAATTGATGTATTAAATTATATTTTATTTTTTTGGGAGATGTTTCGCATTTTATATTTAAAGTATTAATAATAGGGATTGTAGGATAATTAAATTTAATATTTTTTAAAAATTTTTTAAATTTTTTTACGATTGGTTTCATTAATAAACAATGTGAAGGAACATTAATTTGTAATGGTATATTATGAGCACCTAATAATTTACATGCATTAATAACTCTCAGGATAGCATTTTTATTACCGCTAATTGTAACTTGATTATATGTATTATAACTAGAAATATTAACTATATTATTTTTTGATTCTTGTTCACAAACTTTTTGAATTAAAAATTTATTTAATCCTAAAATAACCTGCATAAAATATCCATCAATATTACTCTCTTTTAGAGAAACAGATATTTCTTGCATTAATTTTCCTCTATAATTAATTAATTGAATAGCATCATAAAAATTAATAACGTTGCTACATAACATAGCTGTATATTCACCTAAACTATGACCAACCATAATATTAGGAATAATATTACTTTTTTGTATCCATAATTTATATATTGCAAAAGATGCTATTAATATAGCAGGTTGAGAATAATAAGTTGTATTTAATTTTTTTAAAGGTCCTTTTTGTATCAATTTCCATAAATCATATTTTAAAATATCAGATGCTTTCTTAAAAATTTTTTGAATAATTAAATTTTTATCAAATAAATCTGATAACATTCCAATAAATTGACATCCTTGACCAGGAAAAATAGCAGCCAATTTTTTTTTTTATATATTGAATATATAATTTATTATTAATATTCAAATAAACATCCTTTATAAATTATATTAAATATAAAATTGTTAAATACCTTTTGTAAAAATAAATGATTAAATAAATTAATAAAAATTACTTATTTACTATTTTTTTACCTCTATAAAATCCATCTGATGTCATATTATGGTATAAATATTTTTTTCCTGTTTTTTTATCAATTAATAAAATTTTATTTTCAGATAATGCATGATGAGAACGACGCATTCCTCGTTTAGATCTAGATTTTTTACTTTTTTGTACAGCCATATTTAATCCTTTATTCATTTATTATTTATTAAAAAAATAATATTTATTATATATAAAATTATATATTTAAATATATAGATATTCAATAAAAAAGTGATTTTACAAAAATTAAAAATTTAACTTTAATAAACAATTTTTTAATTTACTGTTTAATGGAGCACAGATACAAATTTTTTTATTTGTTATTGGATGTATAAATTTTATTTTTTGTGCATGTAAAAATAATCTATTTAAACCTATTTTTTTTTTTAAATTTAAATTAAGATCTATATCTCCATAACGATTATCATAAGCAATAGGATGACCAATATGAGACATGTGTACTCTAATTTGATGAGTACGTCCTGTTAAAGGCATTATATTTAATAACATCATAGATTTATAATATTTTATAACTTTAAATTTTGTTTCTGAATATTTACCAATTTTATTATGTATAATTACTTTAATTTTATTATTTGTTTTTTTCTTTAATAAAAATCCTTTTATACAACCATAATTATTTTTAGTATAATGTCCTTTTACTAAAGCTATATAATTTTTTAGAATATTATTTTCACGTAATTGTTGATGTAGTAATTTTAATACAGATCTCTTTTTTGCTATTAACAATATACCAGAAGTTTCTTTATCTATCCTGTGTACTAATTCTAAAAATTTATTTTTTTTAAATAAAAATCTAAAATTTTCAATAATACCAAAATTTATACCACTACCTCCATGAACAGCAATTCCAGAAGGTTTATTTATAGCAATAATATATTTATCTTCAAATAAAATCATTTTTTTAAAAAAATTTATTTTTTTTTTATTAGGTAAAAAATTATTTTTTTTAATATTTTTTATATATATTAAAGGAAGAGATAAGACATCTTGTGATTTGACTTTATATTTTGGATCTACTTTTTTTTTATTAACTTTTATTTTACCTTGTCGTAAAATTTTATAAATAAAACTTTTAGGAATATTTTTAAATTTTGTAATTAAAAAATTATCAATTCGTTGCGAATCAATATAATTGGGTACAATTATAAATTGGTTTTTTATTTTTTTGTACATAAAATTTTTAAATTTCATATATAGTATACATTATATATATTTTAAATAATATTAAAATATTTTTTTTTATTAATAAAATAATTATTTGAAAATATATTTTTATGTTAGAATAAAAGTTTGTGATTATTTATTATACTTTTAATATTTAATAAATAAAATATACAAAACATCCATTTTATTAAAAAAAACATATAAAAATAATATTTAATATTATTTTTTAATAATTTAAAATAAATTATTTTAGTAAAAATTTTCCAAAAAAATACCATATTATATTTTTACAAATCAAATTTTTTTAATAAAATGATAAATTTGATATAAAAATAATGAGCAAGTTATAATGAAAAGAATGTTAATAAATGCTACTCAACATGAGGAATTACGTGTAGCTATGGTTGATGGACAAAAATTATATAATTTAGATATAGATAATAATAATTATAAACAAAGAAAATCTAATATATATAAAGGTAAAATTATTCATATAGAACAAAGTTTAGAAGCTGTTTTTGTAGATTATGGTGCTAAAAAACACGGTTTCTTACCTTTCAAAGAAATTACTAATAAATATATTACTAATAATTTAAATCATATTATTTTAAATAAAAATATTAAAGAATATTTATATGAAGGAAAAGAATTAATTGTACAAATTAATAAAGAAGAAAGAGGAAATAAAGGTGCTACATTAACTACATTTATAAGTTTAGCAGGTACATATTTAGTTTTAATGCCTAACAATCCTAAAATAGGAGGAATTTCAAAAAGAATTAAAGGTAAAAAAAGAAATGAATTAAAAAAAATTTTATTATCATTAAAGTTACCTAAAAATATGGGTTTAATAATACGTACTGCTGGATTAGATAAAAATAACCAAGAATTAGAATATGATTTACAATTAAGATTAAAACATTGGAAATCAATTAATAAAATAGCTGATAGTAAATCAGCACCTTTTCTAATACATCAAGAAAGTGATATAATTATGAGATCATTTAGAGATTATCTTTGTACAGAAATTAATGAAATTCTTATTGATAATCCAGAAATATTAAAATTAGCTAAAAAGTATATTAATTTATTAGGTAGATCTGATTTCAATCATAAAATTAAATTATATTCTAGTAAAATTCCATTATTTAGTCATTATCAGATAGAATCACAAATAGAAACTGCATTTCAAAGAAAGGTAAATTTACTATCTGGTGGCTCAATAATTATTGATACAACTGAAGCACTTACATCAGTTGATGTAAATTCAGCTAAGGCAACTAAAGGAACAAATATAGAAGAAACAGCTTTTAATATTAATTTAGAAGCAACTGATGAAATTGCAAAACAATTAAGATTACGTGATATAGGTGGTTTAATTGTTATTGATTTTATAGATATGTCTTCTTTAATACATCAGAGAGCAGTTGAACAACGTTTAAGAGATAAATTAATTCAAGATAAAGCTAAAATACAAATGAATCATATATCAAAATTTGGATTATTAGAAATGTCTCGTCAAAGAATTAAATCATCTTTAAGAGAAAATAATCATTTTATATGTCCTAGATGTATAGGAAATGGTACTATAAGAGATAATAAATCATTGTCTTTATCAATTTTAAGGTTAATTGAAGAAGAATCTTTTAAAGCAAATACTAAAGAAGTTTATGCAATAGTACCTGTAAAAATAGCATTATACTTATTAAATAAAAAAATAAAACCTATTAATATTATTGAAAATAAAAAAAATAAAGTACAAATTTTTATTATTCCAAATAATCAAATAAGTATTCCTGACTACTCTATTTTACGTATTTGTCATGGAAAAGATAAAAAAATTATTAATAGTTCTGTAACAAAAATTTATAATTTTAATTATAAATTTGATTATTATAAATATATGTATTTATTTTTTAAAAAAAATTTAATTAAAAAAAAAGAATTATTAATTGATAATCAAAATAAAATTTTAAAAAAAAATAAAATATTTAATTTTTTTTTAAAAATTAATATTATTATAAATAATAATTTTATACAAAAAATTTTTAATTATAAATTAAATTATATAAAATTAAATTTTAATAAAAGAATAATTGATTTTTATATACAAAAATATTTTAATTATTTTTATAAATTTTTATATTTTATAAATAATATGAGTTTAAATTATAAATTTAATAAAATTAATAATTTTCAAATAAAAAAAAAACTTTTGATTTTTTTTTATTTATTAAAAGAAAATCATCAAAAATAAATAATAAATTATTATTAAAAACTAATAGTCTATTAGAAAATAAAAATAATAAATTTAGAAAACTCCAATTAAATAAATTATCAAATTTTTTAAAAAAAATTTATAAACACTATTTTATATATAAAAAATATAATAAAATTAATTTAAATAATATTTATTATAAAAAAAAAATATATTTAATTATATTCATAATTTTGTTATTAAAAATAAAATATAAACGTATAATTAAAAAAATTTAAATACAAATTACTTAAATTATAAAACACAAAAAATAATTTTATTGTAATTTAAAATTTTTAAAAATTATATATTTAAATTGTCTATAATTTTTGAATATTTTTATAAAAATAATAATTATTATATAATTAATTATAAAAAATTTTTTTATTAAAAATTATTAAAAATAAAAATAATGAAATTATAGAAAAAATAATATTTTTTATCAAAATATTTTAAAAAAGTTAATTAAACAGAAGATACCCATCTATTAATAAATTATTATAGAAAATTATTAATTAATATATTTATTATTTAATATAAATATTAGAAATTATTTATAATTAAATCAAATAATTAAAAATTTATTTAATGATAATTAATATTAATTTTTTTATATAAAAAATTTCAATTTATTATTTTCAAAGTTGATTCTAGTAATTTATTTTATTATGAATGATTCTAGAATCAACTATAAATGTTTTTATTAAAGTATTTTTAAAATTTTATTAACAGTTTCTTTTGCATCTCCAAATAACATGTAACTATTATCTTTATAAAATAAAGGATTTGTAATACCAGAATATCCATAATTCATACTTCTTTTAAAAATAATAATATTTTTTGCTTTCCAAGCTTCTAGTACAGGCATGCCTGAAATTGGACTATTTTTATCTTCTTGAGCAGAAGGATTAACAGTATCATTAGCTCCTATAATCAAAACAGTGTCAGTATTAGAAAAATCTTTATTAATTTCATCCATTTCTAATATTATTTCATAAGGAATATTTGCTTCTGCTAATAAAACATTCATATGTCCTGGCAACCTTCCCGCTACAGGATGAATAGCAAATCTTACTTTAATATTATAAAAATTTAATTTTTTTACTACTTCTGAAATAGCATGTTGAGCTTGTGCTACTGCCATCCCATATCCAGGTATTATAATAATATTGTTAGATTCTTTTAAAATTTCTACTGTTTCAATTATAGAAATTTTTTTATATTGTTGTTCAATATCATTTTCAATAATATTATCACTTTTTTGATTTTGTAATCCTCCAAATATTACATTGATAAATGATCTATTCATACTTTTACACATTAAATATGATAATATTGCTCCAGAAGAACCAACTAATGCTCCAGTAATAATTAATAAATCATTGTTTAACATAAATCCAGAAGCTGCAGCAGCCCAACCTGAATATGAATTTAACATTGAAATGACTACAGGCATATCTGCACCACCTATACTAACTATTAAATATAAACCAAAAATCAATGAAATATGTATCATAAATATTAATGATAAAATTTGTACAATAATATATTGTGTATGTATAAATATTAACATTAATATAATAGAGATAATTAATGTAATAAAATTAATTAATTTTTTAAATTTGAAATTATAAGCTTTTGTTGTAATAATACCTGATAATTTACTAAATGCAATAACAGAACCTATAAAAGTAATAGATCCTATAAAAATACTAATAAATATCTCTATTAATTTTATTATATCATGTGTTTTATTGATATTATAATATATTGATAAATAACTATTTAACCCTACAATAACTGCAGTTAATCCTACAAAACTATGTAATATAGCAATTAATTGTGGCATTTTAGTCATATCTATTTTTTTAGATATGTTTATACCAATAATACCTCCTAAGATAATAGCTATTAATATATAACCAATATTATTAAATTGAGATTGTAATATAGTAACTATTATTGCAATTGTCATACCACTTATAGCAAAAAAAATACCTTTTTGAGAAGTTTCTTTCTGAGAAAGACTTGCAAGACTAAATATAAATAATATTGAAGATATAGTATATGTAACTATTGCTAGTCCATCAAACATCTATTAATACCTCTTAATTTTTATTAAACATTTTTAACATACGTTGAGTTATAGTTAATCCACCAAAAATATTTATACTAGACACTAATATCCCTAAAAATGATAATATAATTATTATTATATTATTATTATTAATTTGAAATATAACACCTATAATAATAATACCGGAAATTGCGTTAGTTACTGACATTAAGGGAGTATGTAATTTATGACTAACATTCCATACAACATAGTAACCTACTATACAGGATAATAAAAATATTATAAAATGAGGTATAGTTTCTTTAGGAATGAATTTTATAATATACATAAAAAATAAACTTGTAATTATAAAAAAATATTGTTTTATATCTTTTAAAAAAGATTTTTCTTTTTTAGTTTTTATATTTTTTTTTATAATTTTTAGTTCGTGTGAATTTTCTAAATTTTGTTCAAATTTTTTTTCTTCAATTAATGGTGCTGGCCAAATAACTTTTTTATCATAAGTAACCGTCATATTACGTATAATTTCGTCTTTAAAATCAATATTTAATCTTTTAGTATCATTAGATAATAATAATTTAATTAAATTAATAATATTATTACTATATAGTTGTGAAGCTTGTATGGGCATTCTACTAGGCAGATTAATAAAACCTACTATTTTAACATTATTTGCAGTTGTAATAATTTTATTTATTTGAGTTAATGTACAATTACCACCATTTTCAGCAGCTAAATCAAAAATAATACTTCCTGGTTTCATATTTTTAATCATTTCATCATTAATTAAAATAGGAGCTTTTTTACCAGGTATTAATGCTGTAGATATAATAATATCTGTTTCTTTCATATAATTAGATAAAAGTTTCATTTCTGAACTTATTTTATTTGAATCAAAAAATTTTTTATTATTTAAATTATTATATTTTTGTTTAAATTGAAGAAACATAGCACCCATACTATTAATTTGTTCTTTAACTTCTTCTCGAGTATCAAATGCTTTAACTATTGCACCTAAACTTCGTGCAGTTGCTATAGCAGATAGCCCTGCAACTCCAGCTCCTATAACTATTATTTTTGCTGATGGAGTTTTACCGGCAGCTGTAATTTGTCCATTAAGTGATTTGCCAAATAAGTAAGCTGATTCTATAATACTTCTATATCCAGTTAAATTACTCATAGAACTTAAAGCATCTATAGATTGTGCTCTAGAAATTCTGGGAACTGAATCCATAGATATAGCTGTAATATTTTTAATTGCTAATTCTTTTAATAAAAAAGAATTTTTTGAAGGCCAAATAAAACTAATTAGTATACTATTATTTTTTATTAATTTTATTTCTTCTATAGTAGGAGGATTAATTTTAATTATTATATTAACATTCCAAATTTTAATTTCATTAACAATTTTTGCTCCGACATCAATAAAATCTTGATCTTTAAAATAAGTACTTTTTCCCGCACATTTTTCAATAAATATTGTAAATCCTAATTTTATTAATTTTTTTGCTGAGATAGGAGTAATAGCTATTCTTGTTTCTTTAAATAGTTTTTCTTTTGGTATACCAATTATCATTGTTAACCTCTTTTTTTATATAAAATTTAATTTGTAAAATTATAAAAATTTATATTTTTATATATGCAGTATTTTAAAATATAAAAATTATATTTATTAAATATATTATCAGATAAATAAATTTAATAAAAATTAAAAATTTTTATTAATACCAATAAGATTAAACCCCCCATCAACATGAATTATTTCTCCAGTAATTCCACATGATAAATCAGAACATAAAAATACAGCAACATTACCAATATCATTTATTGTAATTTGATATGATAATGGTTTCATTCTATTATAATATTCTAATATATAATTAAAATTATTAATACCTGATGAAGCTAAAGTTTTTATAGGTGAAGAAGATATCCCATTAATTCTAATATTTTGTTTACCAATATCATACGCTATATAACGAATATTAGCTTCTAATGATGCTTTTGCTAATCCCATAACATTATAATTAGGTATTACTCTATTAGCACCCAAATATGATAAAGAAACTATTGAAGATTGAGGATATAGCATAAATCTACATTCTTTAACCATAGCTGTTAAACTATATGAGCTAATATCGTGAGCTATTTGAAATCCTTTTCTTGAAGTAGTTTCAATAAAACTTCCTTTTAACTGATTTTTAGGAACAAAAGCAATAGAATGTATAAAACCATGAAATTTATTCCAAAATTTAGATATTTTAATAAATAAAAATTTTATATTATTATCTTTAGATACATCACATTTTATTATCGGATAATTTGTCATGTTTTGTACTAATTGTTCTACTCTTTTTTTATTTTTTTTTTTTTGATATGTAAAAATTAATTCTGCTTTATTGGCATACATAGCTTTAGCTATGCCATATGCAATAGATAATTTACTTATTATTCCTGTAATTAATATTTTTTTTCCAAATAACAATTTCATAAAAAAATTATACCTTTTAAAATTAATAATATTTTTATATATAAAAATAAATATAAATAAAAATTATTGAAAATAATATTTTAAAAAATTCGACACTTCTCACTTTTTTGATTTGTTTCACTAGACAAATGAATTATTAATTGATGTACTTCATTTGACACACTTCAGTGTCTATTTTTATGTAAAGGTAACAATTGATGTCCAAGATTAAAGGTAATGTTAAGTGGTTTAATGAATCTAAGGGCTTTGGTTTCATTACTCCTGAAGATGGCAGTAAAGATGTTTTTGTACATTTTTCTGCAATTCAAAGCAATGGATTCAAAACATTAACTGAAGGCCAAAAAGTAGAATTCGAAATCACTAACGGTGCCAAAGGTCCTTCTGCTGCTAATGTAATTGCTATTTAAAATTATTATTAGTATTTAACATTTAAAAGGTCGAATTCTGTTGCCTCTGAGAGTTTAAATTTTTAATTTTTAATATTTATAAATAAAACAAAATATATCAAAAAATTTTTAAATAATGAGAAATTTGTTTTAAACAAATGTTATAAAAAGATCTTAAACTATTCAGAGGCATAATAATGTTTATTTAATAAAATAACTTTTTGCGTTATAAGAAGAACGTATAAAAGGTCCACATACTACTTTTTTAAAACCTATATCTAGAGCTTTTTCCCTTATTTTATTAAAATCTAATATACTAATATATTTTTTAACAGCAATATGTTTTTTAGTAGGTTGTAAATATTGACCTATAGTAACAATATCAACTCCATTTGATTTTAAATCATATAAAGTATTATATAATTCTTCATTAGTTTCTCCAAAACCTAACATTAATCCTGATTTTGTTGTAATTTTAGGAAATTTTTTTTTAAACTGATTTAATAAAATTAATGATTGTTTATAATTTCCAGAAGGTCTTATTATTTTAAATAAACGTTCTACTGTTTCTATATTATGATTGAAAATATCAGGTAATGTATTTTTAATAATTGTTAATGCTTTATTAATACAATTTTTAAAATCAGGAACTAATATTTCTATTTTAGTATTAGGATTTTTTTTACGTATTAATTTTATACATATAGAAAATTGTTTAGCTCCTCCATCATGTAAATCATCTCTATTCACAGAAGTAATAACTACATATTTTAATTTCATTTGATAAATAGTATTAGCTAAATTTAATGCTTCATTATTATCAATTTTTAATGGTCTACCACTAATAACATTACAATACAAACAATTTCTAGTACATATATTACCTAAAATCATAAAAGTTACTTGTTTTTTACTAAAACATTCTATAATGTTAGGGCAAGATGCTTCTTCACAAACAGAATATAATCTATTTTTTTTTATAATAGATTTAATTTGTTTTACTTTATGAATATTCTTTTCAGAAAATTTAATTTTAATCCAATCAGGTTTTTTTAAAAAAAATTGTTTCATATTATTTAATATTTATTAACTTTTTATAAATAAGGTGTTTAAAATATAAAATAAATTTATATTTTACTATATTTATTTAATAATTTCATAAATTCATTAATTATTAAATTTTTTACTATAGGAATTTTAATGTTAGGAACTAAATCTTTTATTTGAATCATTTTTAATTTATGGAAACCACATGGATTAATATAAGTAAAAGGTAATAAATCCATATCAACATTTATAGCAATACCATGTAATGAATATCCTTTAGATATTTTTAAACCTATTGATGCAATTTTTTTATTATTAATATATACACCAGGATTATAGTTATATAATAATTTATCTGCTTTTATTCCTATATTAAATAAAACATTTATTACTGTTTTCTCTAATATTGATACTAAAATTCGTATACCAATATTACGTTTTTTCAAATTAATTAATACATACATTAATTGTTGCCCTGGAGCATGATATGTAATTTTTCCACCTCTATTACTATTAAATAAAGGAATTTTATTATTTATATATAAAATATCTTCTTTTTTAGATGTTCTGCCTTGTGTAAAAACTGGTGTATGTTCTACCATCCAAATTTCATCTAATGTAAATAAATTACGTTGTTCAGTAAAATTATTCATTTTTTTATAAGTTAAAACCCAAGGTTCTATACCTAAATCACGTACAAATAAATTATTTTTATAATTATACATAGTTAATATTATTATTAATTTGAATAAAATATATCTATTGAAATATTATTGATTTAACCATTTACTTAATAGTAATCTAATATAATCAAAAAGACAAATAAAAAAATTACCTTTAGGTATTTCTTGTAAAGATACTAATGGATAACTTTTTAATATATGATTATTTATAATAAAATTAACACTACCTAATATTTCATATTTATGAATAGGTGCTATTATTTTATTACAATTAATAAAATATATTATATGTAATTTTTTCTCTTGACTTTTTACAATAGTTAAATATACATTTTTATTAACTCCTAAAAATGTAGAATGATATTTCCCAAAAAAAACTGGAATAATGCTAAATTTTTTGTATTTAATTAATGGATTTATAGTTTTAAAATTTTTAAATCCCCAATTTAATAATATTTTACTATCTAATGTACGATTTTTTTCAGATTTTTCTCCTAAAATAACAGCTAAAAGTCTCATATTATATTTTTTAGCAGAAACTAATAAATTATAACCAGCAATTTCAGTATGTCCAGTTTTAATACCATCGACATTTAACAAATTATCCCATAATAATGAATTGCGATTTATTTGATGAATTTTATTAAAAGTAAATTCTTTTTCTTTATATAAATAATATTCATTAGGAAAATCTCTTATTAATGCTCTTCCTAGAAGAGCCATATCTCTAGCAGAAGTATATTGTTTAAATTCATCTAATCCATGTACATTTTTAAAAATTGTATTTTTTAACCCTATTTTTTTTGAATAAAAATTCATTAAATTAACAAAGTTATGTTGATTACCAGATATATATTCAGCAATTGCAACACAAGCATCATTACCTGATTGTAATATAATACCTTTTATTAAATTTTGAACAGAAACATGTTCTCCATATTTTAAAAACATTAAAGATGATCCATTAAATAATATATTACCTGAATAATGAGCATTTTTACCTATAGTTACTTCATCATTACGATTAATTTTACCTAATTCAATAGCTTTTTCTATTACATAGCTAGTCATTACTTTTGCTAAACTAGCAGGATTATAATGTATATCAGCATTTTTTTCTGCTAATACTAATCCTGAATAATAATCTATTAAAATATATGATTTAGCATTTAAAATAGGTTTAGATGTAATTTCAAAAAAATTTTCATTACTATAAGATATATAAGAATACATCATAAATATAATAATTAATATTAAGTTAATTGATATCTTATAAGTATATTTAATACAATTATTTATTAATTTCATTATATGTTAAACTCTATATTTAGAATATGTATTTTAAATTTTAAATAAATATAATTTTTATTATTTCTTAAAATATATATTTTATATAATTTTTTCTAAAATAGAAATAAAATATTAATAGATTTCTTTAATATAATAAATAAAAATTTTAAAACTTATTTATAAATACTTATCAATATAATATGAAAAAAATATTTAAATTTGCTTTAGGAATAGAATATAATGGTAGTAATTATCATGGATGGCAAAAACAAAAAGAATTTTCAAATACTATACAACAACACATAGAAAATGCAATATCTATAATTGCTAATCATAATATAGAAATTTTTTGTGCCGGTAGAACAGATATAGGAGTTCACAGTATAGGCCAAGTCATTCATTTTGAAACTGTTTCTATACGTAAGATTAAATCTTGGATATTAGGTATAAATAGTTTATTACCTAAAGATATAGTAGTTACTTGGATTGTTCCAGTAACAAAAGAATTTCATGCAAGATTTAGTGCTATATCTCGTAAATATTATTACATAATATATAATAGTAAATATCGTTCAGGAATTTTAAATAAATTAGTTACTCAGTATCAATATAATTTAGATATTAAAAAAATGAATAAAGCAGCAAAATATTTGATAGGAGAAAATGATTTAACTTCTTTTAGATCAGTAAAATGTCAATCTAGTAGTTCTTATAGAAGAATAATACATTTAAATATAAAAAAATATAATAATTATATAATTATTGATATAAAAGCTAATTCTTTTGTTTATCATATGGTACGCACTATAGTAGGTTGTTTATTAGAAATAGGATCACATTCTAAAAAAGAAATCTGGTTATTAGAGTTATTAAAAAAAAAAGATAGAACAAAAGCAGCAACTACAGTAAAACCTAATGGATTGTTTTTAGTAGAAATTGAATATCCGAAAAGATTTAATATACCATATTATAGTAATTTAAATTTTTTATTAAATTTATAAAAAAATTTTTAGAAAAATATTAGTTATAATAAATAAATAGTTATCATTAAATAATCATTTAATTAAAATTTATTAAACAAAAATATAATTAAGATATTTAAGTTTGTATATGATATTCTAAAATATATAATAAATAAAGAAAAATAAAAATTTATAAATGAATATTGAGGTTTAATATAAAAAAAAATATGTATCTGATCGATTATTTTCTAATAATAATTATTATTATTTCATCTTTAATAAGTTGGTATAAAGGTTTTTTACAAGAAATATTATCAATATTTACTTGGTTTTTTGCATATTATTTTTCTAAAAAATATTATCATTATTTATCCAAATATATACATAGTATTGATAATTTATTATTAAAAAATAGTATTTCTATGTTTACTTTATTCATAATAATATTAATTATTGGGTATACTATCAATTATTATGTAAATAATAGTATCCAAAAATCTTTTTTAAATAAAATAAACCAAATTTTTGGTTTATTTTATGGTATTTTTAAAGGAATTATAATAATTTTAATATTTTTATATATAATAAATTATTGTAACCGTGAATTATATTCAGATCTTTTAAAAGATAAACCACAACTATTTTATTATTTAAATCATTTTATTAAAAACAATATAAAATAAATATTTTATATAATATGTTTTGGTACCCAGAGCGGGAATTGAACCCGCACAACAATATATATGTCGAGGGATTTTAAGTCCCTTGTGTCTACCAATTCCACCATCTGGGCATGAATATTAAAAAGGAAAGGCGCATCCCGGAATTGAACCGAAATAAAAGGATTTGCAGTCCTCTGCATAACCATTCTGCCAATGCGCCACATACTTATTTTATTAATAAAATTTTTTTTTAATAACTTGTAGAGATTATAAAACAATATTTATAAAAATTGCAATAAATATATAATTTTAATTTCTTTTATATATAAAATTTATATAATTTATATATAATTATAATTTTTATATCATATTAAAATAATAAATTTATAATTAAAATAATTTATTTATGATAAATAATAATTTTTAGTAAAAAATTATTTTATTAATTATTAAATTTTTAATTTTTTATAAATAAACATCTTATTTCTTATAGATATTTATGAGGATATAATTTATGTCATTTAAATTAGTACTTGTTATTAATTGTGGTAGTTCTTCTTTGAAATTTGCCATAATTGATCCAATTAATAAAAAAACTTTTTTGTCTGGTATTGCAGAATATTTTAATAATATTAAAGCTTATATTAAATGGAAAATAAATAATTCTGAAGAAAAATATTTTTTAACAAAACAAAGTAATCATGGAATAGCATTAAATTTTTTAGCAAATAAAATTTTAATTATGTATCCAGTACTATTTAACAGTATTATTGCTATTGGACATCGTATTGTTCATGGAGGAGAAAAATTTATACAATCTGTAATTATTAATGATGAAGTTATAAAAGAAATAAAAAAAGCATCTATATTTGCTCCATTACACAATCCCATTCAATTAATTGGAATACAAGAAGCATTAAAATCTTTTCCACATTTAAAAAAAAAACAAATTGCAGTTTTTGATACTTCTTTTCATCAAACAATACCCGAAGAATCATATTTATATGGATTACCATTATATTTTTATAAAAAATATAAAATTCGTCGTTATGGAGCTCATGGAACAAGTCATAGATATGTTTCTAAAAAAGGTGCTGAAATATTAAATAAATCAATTCATAATTTTAATTGTATTACTTGTCATTTAGGCAATGGTTCATCAGTAACAGCTATTTGTAATGGTAAAAGTGTAGATACTTCAATGGGATTAACTCCATTAGAAGGATTAGTTATGGGAACTAGATGTGGTGATATTGATCCAGCTATAATTTTCTATATGAATAAAGAATTAAAAATGGATGTAAATTTAATTGAAAATATTTTAACTACTAAATCAGGTATGTTAGGGTTAACAAATATAACTAGTGATTTTAGATATATTGAAAATAATTATTTAAAAAACAAAAAAATTCAAACGGCAGTAAAAATATTTATACATCGTTTGTCAAAATATATAGCTTCTTATACTATATTAATGAATAATAAATTAAATGCTGTTATTTTTACAGGTGGTATAGGAGAAAATAGTATTTTAATTAGGGAATTAACAATAAAAAAATTAAAAATATTAGGTATGAATATTAATAAAAAACTAAATATAGATATGAAACATGGTAAATCAGGACTAATTAATAATAGGAATAGTATTCCAATATTAGTAATACCAACAAATGAAGAATTATTAATTGCACAAGATACATTTATTATTATACATAATTAAATTTTTTTATATAATTTAAATAAATTTTTACAAAAGGAGAAATAATTATGTCAAAAATTATCATGTCTATGCCTGTAAATATTGATGCTAACTTTTTTACAAGTATTAATT
Source organism: Enterobacteriaceae endosymbiont of Plateumaris braccata (assembly GCF_012563325.1). Lineage (NCBI taxonomy): Bacteria > Pseudomonadati > Pseudomonadota > Gammaproteobacteria > Enterobacterales > Enterobacteriaceae > Enterobacteriaceae endosymbiont of Plateumaris braccata. The sequence continues at coordinate 74,308 of NZ_CP046232.1, read as the reverse complement.
TAGGATTAATTCATAATTTACAAATGAAAAATTTAAAATGTAAATTTTTTAAACCTATTTCTCAAATAGAAAATAACATTTTTGATTATACAAAAAAAATTTTAATTAAATATTCTAATATAGAATGCATAAAATCATTAAATATTAAAAATTTAGATAAAAATATAAAATATAATGATATTATAGATAATATAATTAAAAATTATTATTTGAATATAATAAAAACTGATATTGTTTTAATAGAAGGATTAATACCTATTATAGAACAAAAATTATTATTTAATTTAAATTGTCAAATAGCAAAAATTTTTAATGCAAATATAATCTTTATTACCTCAATTTTTAAAAAAAATAATTTTGAACAAATAAAATCAAAAATTAATTTTTATTTTAAAAATTTTTTAAATCAAAAACAATTATATAATGCATATTATATTGTACAAAAACCTTTTCAAAATAATTATAATCCTTTTTTTTATTGTTCTAATTCATTAGAAAATAATAATATAAAAAAAGAAATTGCTCACAATAAATCTAATTTATTAAAATCAAATACATCTTTTATATATATACCATGGGGTTATATATCTAATATATTTAAAATAAATATAATAGAAATATGTCAATATTTAAATTGTAATATAATTAATATTATTAATAATTGTAAAATTAAATCTACTATTTTTATAGATAATGATTATGTAAATAAAAAATATTTTTTTGAATCTTTAATTATTATTTCTATAAAAAATATAAATTTATTAAAAAATTTATATAAAAAAATTATTAATGGAAATATTGTTACTGCAATTTTATTTACAGAATATAATATAGTAAATGTTACTAAAAATAATATTATTGATGATTTTATTAATTTAAGTATAAAAAATAAAATAACATTGTTAAATATAAGTTTAAATATTTGGCAAATATATTCTCAATTACAAAATTTTAATAAAAATTATGTTCCAATACAAGATAAATTATTAATTAATAAAATTAAAAGTTACATAGTAAAATATATAAATAAAATTATTTTTTATAAAAATTTTAAAAATTATACAAATAATAATTTTATATCACCATATATATTTAAATATAATATAGTTAAGCAAGCACAAAAAATAAATAAATCTATTTTACTTCCCGAAGGAAATGAATTACGTATTATACAAGCAGCATCTATATGTGTAAACCAAAAAATTGCTAATTGTATTTTATTAGGTAATGTTAAAGAAATAAAAAATATAGCAAAATTACATAATATTATTCTAAATAAAAAAATTAATATTATTGATCCTGATCATATCCGAAAAAATTATATTCAGTCTGTTATTGATTTAAGAAAACATAAAGGTATTGATGAGTTTGCAGCAAAAAATTTATTAAAAAATAATATGTTTTTAGCTACTGTAATGTTAAAATTGGGTGAGGTAGATGGCATAGTGTCTGGTTCAAATAATACAACTGCTAATACAATTAGACCTGCATTACAAATAATTAAAACTTTACCTCAATATTCTTTAATATCATCTATATTTTTTATGTTGTTGAAACAAGGAGTATTAATTTATGGTGATTGTGCTATTAATCCAAATCCTAATGCTAAACAATTAGCTGAAATAGCAATTCAATCTGCTCAAACTGCTATATTGTTTAATATTAAACCTAAAATTGCAATGATTTCATATTCTACAGGAAATTCTGCCACAGGAAAAGATGTTGATCTTGTATCAAAGGCAACTAAAATTGTTCAAAATAAATATCCTAACTTAGTTATTGATGGACCATTACAATATGATGCAGCAATAATTAAAAATGTTGCTAAATATAAAGCTCCACATTCTTCAGTTGCTGGTCAAGCAAATATTATTATTTTTCCTGATCTTAATACAGGAAATACTACGTATAAAGCAGTACAAAGATCATCTGAAATAATATCAATAGGACCAATATTACAGGGTATAAATAAACCAGTAAATGATCTTTCAAGAGGAGCTACTATTGAAGATATCATCTATACTATAGTTATAACATCTATTCAATCAATTAAAAAAATATAAAATAATATTATATACTTTTTAAAAAGAATCTTTTTTTAAATTTTAAATTTTCATTAAATTCGTAAATCATTGGAATACCAGTAGGTATATTTAAATTAACTATATCGTCATTATTAATATTTTCTATATATTTAATTAATGCGCGTAAAGAGTTACCATGTGCCACAATAATAATACGTTCCCCATTTTTTATTTTATATAAAATATCATTAATCCATATATCTATTACTCTTTTCAAAGTAATTGATAAACTTTCTGTTAATGGTAATTCATAATCTTCTAATTTAGAATATTTTGAATCATATCGTGGACATCGATGATCTTCTATAGTTAAAGATGGAGGATTAATATCAAAACTACGTCTCCATTTATGTACTTGTTTTTTTCCGTATTTTTCAGTTATTTGATCTTTATTCATTCCTTGTAATGCTCCATAATGTCTTTCATTTAATTTCCATGTTTTTTTAACTGGTATCCACATTTGATCTAATTCAGTTAAAATTAACCATAAAGTATGTATAGATCTTTTTAAAACAGAAGTATAAGCGTAATCAAATTTAAAATTATAATTTTTTAATATTTTTCCTGCTTGTTCTGCTTCAATTATTCCTTCTTCAGATAATCCAACATCATACCATCCAGTAAAAAGATTTTCTTTATTCCATTGACTTTGACCATGACGAAGTAATACTAATTTTATCGTTGACATAAATTACCTTTATATGAAATATTTAATATTATGTAAAATAAAAATTTAATATTAATTAAATATCAAAAGAAAAACCACAATTACAAGTAGTCTTGGCTTTTGGATTATGAATAATAAATTTTGATCCTTCAATATTTTCAATATAATCAATTGTAATCCCAAATAAATATTGCATGCTAATTGGGTCAATTATAATTGAAAATTCTAATAATTTTATTATTATATCTTTTTTGTTAATTTTACTATCTAAAATAAATTCATATTTAAATCCATTACATCCACCACCTATTATAAATATTCTAAATTTTATTTTATTATTATTTTTTTTTGAAATAAAATATTTAATTTTATTAATAGCTTTTTTTGTAATTTTTATTGAAGAATTTATTAAATTATTTTTCATAGTACTCTGTATCATTCAATTTTAAATATTATTTATTTTATAAAATAATCTTGATTTATGACGTGCAGCTTTATTTTTATGTATTAAACCGCGACGTACTTGTTTATCAATAACAGATTGCATCTGTTTAAATGTTATTTGTATAATTTTTATATTTTTAGTTAATAATGCATTATTCACTTTTTTTATAAAAGTACGTAACATTGAACGATAACTCATATTATGTTTTCTTTGTTTTTCAGATTTAATTGCTCTTTTTTTAGAAGATTTAATATTCGCCATTTTTATTTCCTTAAAATATTATTAATATAATTTTTATATTTTTAAATAATATATTTTGTATAGTTATATAAATTTTTATTACAGTATATCTAAAAAATTATCTTTAATAAAAGAAATTTTTTTATGAATTCAAATTTAATTTTAATTACATTAATAATATATGATAATATTCATTAAAAATTTTATAAATAATAAATTTATTATAAAAAATAATATTTATTAATTAATTTATAATTAAGAATATATTTTTTAAGGAAATATTTATAATATGAAAAATAGATTTAATTTAAATTTACCAAATACTAAATTTCCAATGAAAGCAAATCTTTCTATAAATGAATTAATTATATTGAAAAAATGGGAAAATGATAATTTATATCAAAAAATACTTGATTCTAAAAAAGGGAAAGAAATTTTTCTTTTACATGATGGACCCCCATATGCTAATGGAAATATTCATATTGGTCATGCTTTTAATAAAATTTTAAAAGATATTATTATTAAATCTAAAAATATGAATGGATATAATGCTCCATTTATTCCAGGATGGGATTGTCATGGTTTACCTATAGAACAAAAAGTAGAACAAAGTTTAAGTATATTAAAGAAAAAAATTTCTCAATCACAATTAAGATTAAAATGTAGAAAATATGCATTACAACAGATAAAAAAACAAAAAAAAGATTTTATTAGATTAGGAGTTTTAGCTGACTGGAATAATCCATATTTAACTATGGATTTTAAAACAGAAGCTAATATTATTAGAACATTTAGTAAAATATTACAAAATAATCATATATATAAGGGAGAAAAACCAGTACATTGGTGTATTTCTTGTTGTTCTTCTTTAGCTGAAGCAGAAGTAGATTATATAAATAAAAAATCATTATCATTATATGTAAAATTTAAAATAATTGATATTAATTTTTTTAACACATTTTGTAATATAAAAAATAATTTTAATATTTCATTATTAATCTGGACAACAACACCATGGACATTACCTGCTAATAAAGCTGTAGCAATACATCCTAATATTATATATCAATTAATTAAAATTAATAATGAAATTATAGTTATTGCTAAAAAATTAGTTAAAAAAATAATGAAAAAATCTAAAATTATAGATTGGGAGATATTAGGTGAAATTAAAGGAATTTTTTTTAAAAATATTTTTTTATATAATCCTATAAATAATAATTCTACACCATTAATAATTACTAATTATATTTCAGAATATTCAGGAACAGGAATTGTTCATATTGCTCCAAATCATGGTTTAGATGATTATAATATATGTATTAAAAATAATATTAAAGGAATAAATATAATTAATAAAAAAGGATTTTTTATTAAAGGAATTCATCCTGATTTAGATCGTATAAATATATTTAATTCTGATAAAATAATTCAATTAATTTTAATTAAAAATAATTCATTATTTTTATCAGAAAAATATTTACATAGTTATCCATATTGTTGGCGTCATAAAATGCCTGTAATTTTTAAAGCTACACCCCAATGGTTTATTAGTATGGATAAAAATAATCTTAGAAATTTAACATTGAAAACAATGAAAAAAGTGAAATGGATACCTAATTGGGGATTTAATAGAATGCATAATATGTTAATTAATAGACCAGATTGGTGTATATCTCGTCAACGTTTTTGGGGCATTCCAATTCCATTATTTATACATAAAAAAACACAAAAAATACATTATGATTCTGTGAATTTAATAGAATCTATAGCAAAAATTATAGAAAAAAAAGGAATACAATCATGGTGGGATTTAGATATAACACAATTTCTAGGTATAGATGCAATAAATTATGAAAAAGTACTAGATGTATTAGATGTTTGGTTTGATTCTGGATCTACTTATTATTCAGTTATTTCAAATATAAAATATTTAAATAAACAAAAAATTGATATTTATTTAGAAGGATCTGATCAATATAGGGGTTGGTTTATTTCTTCATTAATAATTTCTACTTCGATAGAAAATAAAGCTCCATATAAAACAGTAATTAGTCATGGATTTACTGTAGATAATAAAGGTAAAAAGATGTCTAAATCTTTAGGTAATATTATTCATCCTCAAGAAATTATAAATCTATTAGGTAGTGATATAATAAGATTATGGGTATCTTTAACTGATTACTCTAATGATATTTGTATTTCTCAAAATATTTTAAATAAAACTACAGAAATTTATAGACGTATTCGTAATACAGCAAGATTTTTATTATCTAATTTAGATGGATTTATTCCTGAAAAAAATATGTTAAAAGAATCAAATATGTTAATATTAGATAGATGGATTATAAATAAAACTAAATTAATACAAAATTATATAATTAATAATTATAATAATTATAATATACAAAATGTAATAAAAAAAATAGTAAAATTTTGTTCCATTGATATGGGTTCCTTTTATTTAGAAATTATTAAAGATAGACAATATACTTTTAAAAAAAATAGTATAGCTAGATTAAGTAGTCAAACTGCATTGTATTTAATAATTGAATCACTAGTAAGATGGATTGCACCTATTTTATCTTTTACTGCAGATGAAATTTGGAATTACATACCTGGTAAAAGATCAAAATATGTATTTACAGAAGAATGGTATTCTGGACTGTTTGAATTATCTTCATATGAAATTATGAATAATAATTATTGGGAAGATTTATTTAAATTTAAAATTGAAATAAATAAAATTATCGAAAATGCAAGAGAAAAAAATATTATAGGTAGTTCTTTAGAAGCAGATATTATTTTATACCTAAATACAAATATTTATAATAAATTATTATTATTAGGTAATGAATTAAAATTTTTTTTATTAGTTTCTTCTGTCACTATTATAGAACATAAAGACAATTATAATAATAAATTAATAAATAAATTTCAAATAACAAAAATTGTTGGTAAAAAATGTTTAAGATGTTGGCATTATTATATTAAACTTACTAATAATATTTGTAATCGTTGTATACAAAATATTGAAGGAAATGGTGAAATACGTTTATTTGTTTAATATTTGAATATTACTATTATAATAAAATTTATGAAATATTTAAAAATAAATAATTATTTAAATATAATATTTATAAGTATAATAATATTTATTGATTTAATAAGTAAATTTTTTATTTTTAAAAAATTTAATTTATATGAATCTTATTATATTAATTCTCATTTAAATTTATATTATATTAATAATTATGGTATAATATTTGGTGTATTTGGAGAACAAAATAAATATAATTTAAGTATTATATTTTGTAATATTTTAATATTAATTTTATTATTTTATAAAAATATAAAGCAGAAATCTATAAATTTTATGTATAGTTTAGTTATTGCAGGATTATTAGGAAATTTAATTAATCGAATTATTAATGGTTTTGTTATAGATTTTATTGATATACATATAGGAAATTTACATTATCCTATTTTTAATTTAGCTGATATTTCAATAGTTATCGGTATTATACTTTTAATTATTTATTAAGTTTAATTTTAAATTGAATCAAAGATAATTTTAATTATAATAATTGTTATTTGTAAAATAAATTATATTTATTAATAGGTTTTTATAAAATGAAAAATAAATTTCGTTTAGCTATATCTGGTATTAATGGTCGTATGGGAAAAAATTTATTAATGATTATAAATCAAAATAAATATAATTGTATATTATTAAATGGTGTTTTAGAATCTAAAAAATCATTAGTAATTAATAATAATATTAAATATATATTTAAAAAAAACATATTATATAATTTATATATACAAGATAATATTATGAATATAATAAATGATTTTGATACATTAATTGATTTTACAAATCCTAAAACCACATTAAATTATGTTAACATTTGTAATCAATATAATAAAAATATTGTTATTGGTACAACTGGATTTTCTGAAGAAGAAAAAATACAAATAAAAAAAATGTCTAATAATATTGGTATTGTTATGTCATCTAATTTTAGTATAGGAGTTAATATAATATTTACAATATTAAAAAAAATATCTAAAATTTTTAATAAACAAAAAAATATTATAGATATTGACATTATTGAAAAACATCATAAAAATAAAATAGATTGTCCTTCAGGTACAGCATTATCTATAAAAAATATTATTTTAAATTTTTTTAATAAAAAAATTTTTAATAAAATTAATTGTCATTCTATAAGAGCTGGTGATATTTATGGTGAACATCAAATAATTTTATCTTCCATAGGAGAGCAAATTGAATTAATACATAAAGCTTCTAATAGATTAACTTTTGCTGAAGGAGCTTTACAAGCTGCTATATGGATTTCTAATACTAAACAAAAAGGAATATATGATATGTGTGATGTATTAGGAATATAAAAAATTAAATATTATGTTTTTATATTATAATTTATTTATAATCGTAAAAAATCTATATGATATATTTTAGTTAATTGATAAGGATGATATTGAATATCAGAAATTTTAACTCTGATAAGTTTATTTTTTTCATCAATTAATTGTAATATATGATATTTATTACTTAATAAATTATTATTTATATTTAATAAATCTTTATTTTTAATAAAAATAGAGATTTCTTTTTTTTTATTTCCATATATTATAGCTGGTATTTTACCATTAATACGTAACCATTTATTTGATTTTTTTCCTGTTATATTTCTTTTAAAAATTTTTATTTTATTCATTATTTTCTCAAGTAATTATATTTTTAAATTAAAAATTAATATAATTTTTTAGCGGTCTCTAATAAATCATTATTAAAAACTCTTTGCATTTTTTTGATAGCATAAATAATATCATTATGAACCATTTTATCATTTATAACTCCTATACATCTCCCACCATATCCTTTACATAATAGTTCTACTGAATATGCTCCCATACGAGAAGCTAAAATTCTATCATAAGCAACAGGAGAACCACCTCTTTGAATATGACCTAATACAGTTGTTCTTGTTTCACGTTGTATTTTTGTTTCAATAAACTTTGCTAATTTATTAATATCACAAATGTATTCTGTAATTAATACTATAGCATGTTTTTTACCTTTGTCTATTCCTAATTTAATTTCATTTACTAAATCATTTTGATTATAAGTAATTTCTGGTAAAACAATAAATTCACATCCTCCAGCAATAGCAGCAGCTAAAGTTAAATCTCCACAATATCTTCCCATTATTTCTACTAATGATATACGCTGATGAGACGAAGAAGTGTCTCTTAAACGATCAATAGCTTGAACAACTGTTTCTAATGCTGTAAAATATCCAATACTATAATCTGTACCTGCTACATCGTTATCAATAGTTCCTGGTATACCAATACATGGAAAACCCATTTCTGTTAAAGATTTTGCACCCATATAAGATCCATCACCCCCAATAACTACCAAAGCATCAATACCATAATTTTTCATATTTTTAATAGCTAATTTACGTATTTTAAGATTTTTAAATTGTGGAAATCTTGCTGAACCTAAAAAAGTACCTCCCCTATTAATAATATCTGATACACTATGTCTATTTAATTTTTTTATATTATTACTACATAGACCTAAATAACCATCATATATTCCAAATACTTCAATATCATTACCTATTGCAGTTCTTACAATACCTCTAATAGCAGCATTCATTCCTGGAGAATCACCACCACTAGTAAGAATACCTATTTTACGAATCATAAAAACCTCTTTTTTATTTTAAATCTTTAAATTAAATTTTATATTTTTAATTTTTAAAATATCCTTTATACTGTTCTGAAACCACTGAATATGGATCTTGATGTATTATTATATCTGAATTAGGAAATTTTTTATTTAAAGCTAATTCTATTTGTTCTGCAATAGAATGTGATTCTAATAAAGGTAAATAATCATCTAATACTAAATGTAATTGAATAAAACGTGTTGGACCAGATTTTCTAGTTTTTAATTGATGTGCTCCTTTTACTCCTGGCCATGAACTTACTAAATTTATTATTATTTTTTTTTCTTTATTAGGCAAAGCTTGATCTAATAAAGATTGAATTGCTTTATATCCAATTTTAAATGCATTATAAAAAATAAATAAGCCTACTATTAATGCTATTAATGAATCTGCTCTATGTATTCCAAAATAGTTTAAAACTAAAGCAATTAAAATTGCACTATTAATTAATATATCTGATTCATAATGTATCATATCAGCATGAGTTGCTTGACTATTTGTTTTATATATAACTTTTTTTTGAAATATAACTAAGATTAAAGTTAAAAAAAATGAAATTATTATTACTAATATTCCAATTATTGGATAATGTAATTTTTCAGGATTAGATAAATATTTAATACTATTTAAACATAAAAATAAAGTTGAACCTGAAATAAACATACTTTGTGCTAATGCTGATAATGATTCAGCTTTACCATGACCAAAAGTATGTTCTGAATCTGCTGGTTGTAATGAATAAAATATAATAAATAAGTTAATTGTTGAGGAAGTAATATCTACTAAAGAATCTATACATGCAGCCAACATACTAATAGATTTAGTATACCACCAAGCTAATATTTTCATTATTAATAATGTTAAAGATAATAAAATAGCTAAATTTGTTGCTTTAGTAACTAAATTAGTATATTGATTTTTTTTAATTATTTTGTTTACTTTAACATTCATGTTTATTTTTATTCCTATGAATTTTATCGATTTAGTAAATGAAAATTAATACTTATTGTATAAATTATAGTTTACTTTAACATTAATATTTATTCTATAATAAATATGTTAAATTAGAATTTTTTATTCTAATAAATTATTCAAAAATAAATTTAAATAATATAAAGCAAATGAACAATTTTGATGAAAAAACTTTTCAAGGAATGATATTTATTTTACAAAATTATTGGGCTCAACATGGATGTTGTATACTACAGCCAATAGATACAGAAGTAGGTGCAGGTACTTCACATCCAATGACATGTTTATATGCTATAGGATCTACAGTTAAAAATGTTGCATATATACAATTATCTAGAAGACCTTGTGATGGTAGATATGGAAAACATTCTAATAGATTACAACAATATTATCAATTTCAAGTTATAATGAAACCACCACCACATAACATCCAAGAATTATATTTACAATCATTACAAGCATTAAATTTAAATTTAGTGACAAATGATATTCGTTTTGTAGAAGATAATTGGGAAAATCCTACTCTTGGAGCTAATGGAGTTGGTTGGGAAATATGGATAAATGGAATGGAAATAACTCAATTTACATATTTTCAACAAGTTGGTGGATTATCATGTAATCCAATAACAGGAGAAATTACTTATGGTTTAGAAAGATTAGGTATGCATATACAACAAGTAGAAAATATTTTTAATTTAATATGGAGTAAAAATAAAAATCATTTTATTACTTATGGTGATATTTTAAAACAAAATGAGTTTGAACAATCTGATTATAATTTTAATTATGCAAATATTGAATTTCTTGTGAAGTCTTTTAAACACTATGAACAAGAAGTTACTTTTTTATTAAATTTAAAACATCCGTTAATTTTTCCAGCTTATGATAAAGTTTTAAAAGCTTCTCATTGTTTTAATTTATTAGAATCTCGTAGATTTTTATCTAACACTGAAAGACAAAGATATATTTTAAAATTAAGAAATATGACTAAATTAGTTGTAAAAAAATATTACCATTATATAAAATAGGAAATATCATTTATTATGAAAAAAGAAACTTTATTATTAGAAATAGGTATAGAAGATATTCCTTCTCAATATTTATTAAAAACTGTTCAAATAATTTTTGATAATTTTAAAAATGAATTAAAAAAAAATAATTTTTTATATAAAAAAATTATATGGTTTGCTACTCCTAGAAGAATTGCCATTCAAGTATTTTATTTAAATACAGTACAATTAAATTACATTTTAAAAATAAAAGGACCTACAATATCTAATTGTAATGATGAAAATATATTTTCAATAAATATTGTTAAACATTGGATTAAAAAATATCAAATTAAAGATATAAAAAAAATTATTATAAAAAATAATTATTTATTTTATAATAAACAAATTGAAGGACTTAATATTAAATTTTTATTAACACAAATGATTATAAATTCTTTAAAAAATTTTTCTTTACCTAATTTAATGTATTGGAATTATATAAATAAATATAGTCTAAAATTTATTAGACCTATAAGAACTATAACAGTTTTTTTAGGTAATAAAAATATACAAATAAATATTTTCAATATAAAATCTAGTAAAATTATATATGGACATCGTTTTATAGGTGAATCAAAAATTATTTTAGAAAATGCAGATCAATATGAACAGTCTCTTTTATATAAAGGAAATGTAATTGTTAATTTTTTAAAACGTAAAAATAAAATAATTAATGATATAAAAAAAATTGCTTATTCATTAAATGGATCAGTAAATTTATCAAATAATTTTTTAGAAGAACTAACATCTATGGTAGAATGGCCAGTAGTATTAACAGCAAAATTTAATTCTAAATTTTTGTCTTTACCTAATAAAATATTAGAATATATTATGATAAAATATCAAAAATATATTCCCTTATATGATATAGATAAAAATCTCTTGCCAAATTTTATTTTTATATCTAATGTTGAATCTCAAAATAATAATTTAATTATTAAAGGAAATGAAAAAGTAATTAAATCAAAATTTGAAGATGCTCAATTTCATTTTAAAAATGATTCTAAAAAAAAACTTGAACAATATATAAATAAATTAAAAAATATTATTTTTCAGAAAGATTTAGGTAATTTATTAGATAAAACGGTACGTTTAACAAAATTATCTAAATATATAGCAATTAAAATTAAAGCAAATATAAGTAATTGTATTAGAGCTAGTCAATTATCCAAATGTGATTTAGCTACAACAATGGTTCATGAATTTCCTGAATTGCAGGGTATTATTGGAATGTATTATGCAAAATATAATGGAGAAAATACAGATGTATGTATATCTATAAAAGAACAATATCAATATAAATTTAATGATAAAATACCTAAGAATTTAACTTCTTGTGTATTATTTTTATCTGATAAAATTGATACTTTAGTTGGTATTTTTGGTATATCTTTATTTCCTAAAAGTAATAAAGACCCATTTGCATTAAAAAGAATTGCATTAGTAATAATAAAAATTATAATTAATAATAAATTAAATTTAGATTTGTTAAAATTAATAAAAGTGTCAATATCTTTATATAACATAAATTTTAATAATAAAAATATTATTAATGACTTGATGAATTTTATAATTAATAGGTGTCAAAACTGGTATATATCATTAGGATTTCAAAAAAATATTATTAAAGCAGTATTAACAAATATTGTTAATAAACCATTAATTATAGATTTAAAAATAAAAACATTAAATTTATTTTTAAAAAAAGAAAAAAAACAAAATAAACTTTTAATTTATACTTATAAAAGAATAAATAAAATTTTACTAAAAAATAAATACTTTATTAGTGAAGATGTAAATTTATACCTTTTAAAAGAAAAAGAAGAAATAATATTATTTAATCATTTATTAAAATTGTCAAAAATTTTTTTATTGAAAATCAAAAATAATGAATATTATAATCTTTTATTAATATTGTCAGAATTATATTATCCTATAAATGATTTTTTTAAAAAAATTACAATAGATGTTAAAAATATAAAAATAAAAACAAACAGGATCACTATTCTTAATAAAATTAATCAATTTTTTACACAAATAGTTGATATAAATCAATTATATTAATTTTAATTGTTTTAATACTATTTCTATTATCATTTTATTTTTTTTAGCTATGGGAGTCATAGGCAATCTCATTGTATCATTATTTATTAATCCAATTTTTTTAGCAACCCATTTAATAGGGATTGGATTTGATTCTATAAATAATACATTATGTAATTTTATTAAATTTTCATTTAGTATTTCTGCTTTATGCCATTGATTTTTTTTTATGTAATTACAAAACTTACTCATTTCTAAGGCAGCAATATTAGCTGTAACAGAAATAATTCCATGACCACCTAATCTCATAAATTCTAAAGCAGTAGAATCATCTCCACTAATTAAATAAAAAGAATCATGTACTAAACGTTTAATTTTGTTAACACGTGATAAATTTCCAGTTGCTTCTTTAATACCAACTATATTTTTTATTTTAGATAAACGTCCTATTGTTTTTGGTAACAAATCACAACCAGTTCTAACTGGAACATTATATAATATTTGAGGTAATTCAGTATTATTTGCAATAGTTTTAAAATGTTGATATAAACCTTCTTGTGTAGGACGATTATAATATGGTGTTACACTTAAACATCCTATAATTCCTGAATTTTCTAATTTTGATGTTATTGATATACATTTAGATGTTGAATTAAATCCTGTTCCTGCTATAATTGGAATCCTACTTTTTGCAAAATCTATTGCTAGCATTACTATTTTTATATGTTCATTATAATTTAATGTAGCAGATTCACCTGTAGTACCCATAATAACTATAGCTTTTGTACCATTTTTAATATGATATTCAATAAGTCTTTTTAAACTTATTTTACAAATATTACCTTTAATATCCATTGGTGTAATAAGAGCTACAATACTTCCGGTGAACATTATAAACAATCCATTTAAAATAAATAATAATATTATTATACTAAAAAATTTTTAAAAAATAAACTTAATTAATTAATTCATTTAATTAAAGAAATTTATTTTTTTTGTAAAAATAATTCTATTTTTTTTTGAACATTTAAAATACAATCAGTATTATCTATTTTAGTATAAAAAAATTTTTTACTTAATGATTTATTAATGTAATAATTAATTAATGGTTTTGTTTTTTTAACATATTCGTTTAAACGATTGATAATCGTTTTTTTATTATCATCTGTTCTCATAATTAAATTTTCTCCTGTTATATCATCTTTTCCTGATATTTTAGGTGGATTAAATATTATATGATATGTTCTTCCTGAAGATTCATGAATTCTACGACCAATTATTCTTTCTACAATTTTATTTTCTGGAATATGTAATTCTATTACTTTATCTATATTTATATTTTCTTTTTGTAATATATTAGCTTGTAGAATATTTCTTGGATAACCATCTAATAAAAATCCTTTTTTACAGTTTGAACTTAATATTTTTTTTTTAATAATTTCAATTATTATGTCATCAGGAAGCATTAATCCACAATTAATAAATTTTTTTATTTTTTTAGATAAAATAGAATTATTATTTATAATATAGTTACGTAATATATTACCTATACAAATATTTGATAAATTATATTTTTCTGATATAAATTTAGCATAAGTCCCTTTACCTGATCCTGGTGGACCTAATAAAATTATACGCATTATAAAGATTCTCAAATTTTTTTAAAAGAAATTAAAATAATTTTCTTCGAATATAGTTATTTGATTAATATATTTCATAGTTAAATCTATTTGATCTAAATCACTTATGATATAATCTTTTAAAGATTTATTAATTTTAAAATTAAAAGATTTTATACCAGAAATAATTTTTTTATACTGTAAATCTATAATAAAAGTCATACCAGGTTGCTTTTGTATTATAAAAAATAATTCATTAATAATATTAATATCTAATATTATTAATAATAATTTATTATTTATTGCATTATTATAAAATATATCTGCATAACTTGATGCAATAATTGTGCGAAACCCAAAATCTATTAATGACCATGGAGCATGTTCACGTGATGAACCACAACCAAAATTATCTCGAGTTAGTAAAATTGTAGCATTTCGAAATTGTTTTTTATTTAAAATAAAATTTGGATTAGGAATATTACCATCATTGTCCATATATCTCCAATTATGAAATAAATGATTTCCAAATCCTACTTTTTCGTTTTTTTGTAAAAATTGTTTTGGTATAATTACATCTGTATCAATATTTGACATATTAAATGGAGCAACAATACCACTATATTGTAAAGAATGATTTTTCATTTTAAAAATATCTTATATCTATAAAATGTCCACATATAGCTGCTGCTGCAGCCATAGTAGGACTGACTAAATGAGTGCGACTATTTCTACCTTGACGACCTTCAAAATTTCTATTACTTGTAGAAGCACAACGTTCTCCAGGAAATAAAATATCACCATTCATTCCTAAACACATAGAACATCCAGGAAATCTCCATTCGAATCCAGAGTTTATAAATATTTTATCTAATCCTTCTAATTCTGCTTGTTTTTTAACCATATTAGATCCTGGAACTACTATTGCTTCAACATTATTTGATACTTTATATCCATTGATTATCTGCGAAGCAGATCTTAAATCTTCAATTCTAGAATTTGTACAAGAACCAATAAATACTTTATTAATATAAACATTAGTTAATTTCATACCTTCTTGTAAATCCATATATTTTAAAGCTTTTTTTGCTGTTTTTTGTTTAGATAATTCTTTAAATGAATCAATTAAAGGAATAGATTTATTTATATCTATAGATTGTTCTGGATTAATACCCCAAGTAATTTGAGGAGCAATATTAGAAATATCAATAGTAACAATTTTATTAAAAATTGCATCATGATCACTATATAATGTTTTCCAAAAATTTATAGCTTCTTTCCATAAAATTCCTTTAGGAGCCAAATTTTTATTTTTTAAATAATCAAAAGTAATATTATCTGGAGCAATTAAACCTGATTTAGCACCCATTTCAATAGTCATATTACATATTGTCATTCTACTTTCCATACTTAATTTTTTTATAACATTACCTGAAAATTCTACAATATATCCATTACAACCACTAATTCCTATTTTTTTAATTACAAATAAAATAATATCTTTTGCAGTAATTTTTGTAGGTATTTTACCAATAATTTTTATTAACATACTATTAAAACGTTTTTGTTTTAAAGTTTGTGTCGCTAAAACATGTTCAACTTCTGATGTACCTATTCCAAAAGATAATGCACCAAATGCACCATGTGTTGAAGTATGTGAATCTCCACAAACAATAGTCATTCCTGGTAATGTAATACCTTGTTCTGGACCAATAACGTGAACTATTCCTTGAAAAGGATGATTTATGTCATATAATTCAATATTAAATTCTTGACAATTTTTGACTAATATTTCCATTTGTTTTTTTGCTATAATTCCAGAACCATTAATATCTTTTATTTTTGTAGATACATTATGATCCATTGTTGCAAATGTTTTATTAGGTCTATAAACTATTCTTTTTTTATCACGTAATGCTTGAAAAGCTTGTGGAGAAGTTACTTCATGAATGTAGTGTCTATCAATATATAATATTTTTATATTATCTTTTAA
Source organism: Enterobacteriaceae endosymbiont of Plateumaris braccata (assembly GCF_012563325.1). NCBI lineage: Bacteria > Pseudomonadati > Pseudomonadota > Gammaproteobacteria > Enterobacterales > Enterobacteriaceae > Enterobacteriaceae endosymbiont of Plateumaris braccata. Next base: position 57,425 of record NZ_CP046232.1, on the reverse strand, counting down.
TTTACAAATAACATGACGATCATATATTTTATCGTATAATGTTTTTCCCATAAAATTTCCTATAATATTATAGATTCAGTAATTAATGTTCCCATATCTTCTGTTGTTACTATTTTTTCATGTAATTGATTAGTACATAAATCTTTTGTTCTATATCCTTCATTTAAAACTTTTTTAATTGCATTTTCTATTGTTTTTGAAATCTGTTTGTTTTTTAAACTATATTCTATCATCATTGATAATGATAAGATTTGAGCAATAGGATTAGCAATATTTTTTCCTGCAATATCAGGAGCAGAACCACCAGCTGGTTCGTATAAACCAAAAAATTTATTATTTAAACTAGCAGAAGGCAAATTACCAATGGATCCCGTAATCATAGCACATTGATCAGAAATAATATCTCCAAATAAATTATTAGATAAAATTACATCAAATTGTGATGGATTTTTCATTAATTGCATTACAGCATTATCAATATACATAAATTTTAATTTAACTTTTGAATATTGGTAGGATATATTTTTTAAAATTTCACGCCACATAATAGATGTATTTAATATATTAGCTTTGTCAAAACAACATATCATCTTGTTTCTTTGTAAAGCAATATTAAAAGCCATATGAGCTATTCTTTCTATTTCAAATCTATAATATATTTCTGTATCAAATGAATATTCATTAATACCATGTCCTTTTCTTCCATTAGGTTGCCCAAAATATATACCTCCAGTTAGTTCTCTTATACAAAGTATATTAAATCCTTTATTAATAATATGATTTTTTAAAGGACTTAACATATGTAAATTATTATAAATATATGCAGGACGTAAATTAATAAAAAGATTAAAATATTTTCTCAATTTTAATAAAGAATTTTTTTCTGGTCTTTTATTTAATGGTAAATAATCCCATTTAGGTCCTCCAACTGATCCAAATAATATTGCATTAGATTTTTCACAACCTAATAATGTTTTTTTAGGTAAAGCATCTCCATATTTATCAATAGCAGATCCACCTACTAAATATTTATTAGTAATAATTTCTATATTTAAAAAATTTTTTATTTTATTCAATACTTTAATTGCTTGCTTCATTATTTCTGGACCAATACCATCTCCAGGTAAAATTGCAATTCTAAATATGTTAGACATAATAATTTTATCCAAAAAAATAACAAATTTATTTATATTTTTTAATATGTTTCTTTTTTATTTGATTGAATCTCCATATACTATTAATGATTTTAATCATAGCAGCAACTGAAGCTTCTATTATATTTTTAGAAAATTCTATTCCATTAAAAACTTTTCCTTTATATAATATTTTTATATTAACTTGATTAGTAATTTTTTTATTATAATGTTGAGTATTAAATTTATATTTAATTATATTAAAATTATAATTTGTAATTTTATTTATAACTTTACATGTTGCATTTATATGATTAGTATCTTTTGCTGATTCTAATTTTATTAAATTACCACATTTTAATTTTAGGTTTATAGTTGTAATAAAATTATGTTGAGATTGAATGTTAAAGTCTTGTAAAGAGTAATATTCAGTTGTATTTTCAAATTTATCATTAAATGCTAAAGATTCTAAATCATAATCAAATATTTGTCCTTTTTTTTCTGCTAATTTAACAAAATCATTATATAATTTATTTATATCGTAATTATTATCTTTATATCCCATTAATTGCATATGATATTTTATAGCAGCTCTTCCTGATTTAGAAGTTAAATTAAGTTCTGTTTTATTTAAACCTATTATTTTAGGATTTAGAATTTCATAGGTATATTTATTTTTTATTATTCCGTCTTGATGAATTCCTGAAGAGTGTGAAAAAGCATTTTTTCCTACAATAGCTTTATTAAAAGCTATTGGAATATTACATATTTTGCTAACAATTTTACTTGTATTATATATATTATGATAATTAATATTAGTAAAAAAATTTATATCTTTTTTATGAGTATATAATGCCATTATTACTTCTTCTAAAGAACAATTGCCAGCCCTTTCTCCTATTCCATTTATAGTACCTTCTATTTGTCTAGCTCCAGAATTAATAGCAGTAATAGCATTTCCCACAGCCATACCTAAATCATTATGTGTATGTACAGATATAATACATTGATCAATATTTGAAACATTATTTTTTAAATTATAAATTAAATTACTATATTCATTAGGAAAAGTATATCCAACTGTATCAGGTATATTAATTGTCGTTGCACCTGCTTTTATAGCGGATTTAACAACTAAACATAAATCTTTTATCGGAGTTCTTCCTGCATCTTCACAAGAAAATTCAATATCATTAGTATATTTTTTAGCATATTTTATCATAAAAACAATACGTTCTATTACTTTTTCCAAAGTACTTTTTAATTTTGTAATAATATGTATTGGTGAAGTTGCTAAAAAAATATGTATTCTAAAATTAGAGGATATTTTTAAAGCTTCATAAGCTACATCAATATCTTTTTCTTTACATCTAGCTAAACCACATATTTTACTATTTTTTATAATTTTTGCTATTGTTTGAAAAGATTTAAAATCTTCAGGAGAAGAAATAGGAAAACCAACTTCTATTATATCAATACCCATTGATTCTAATGCTAAAGCTATCTCTATTTTTTCTTGAGTATTCAAGCTTTTTTTTAAAGATTGTTCCCCATCTCTTAATGTTGTATCAAAAATAATAATTTTTTCTTTCATAAAAATATAAATCTCTTTTAAAAATTTTAGTTAAATATTTTATAAATTTATATTAATATTATTAATATAAATTAATTAACAATTTTAATTGTTTATTAATTATTAAAAATATTTTATATTAAATATATAAATTATATGATTTGTAATCATAAAGATATTTGATTTTATAAAATATGTATATTTATAAGTTATAAATTAAATAAATATATAATTAAATTTATTTTAAGCATATTTTTGATAAATTTAATAAATTTTTTTTCAAATTTATTAAATAATTTAAATATTTATAAAAGTTTTTTTAAATTTTTTTTAAGATATTAAATTTTATTATATAAATATTTTGTAAAGTGAATATTATAATGATAGATAAATTTTATATGAAATACGCAATTAAATTAGCAAAGTTAGGTATTTTTACAACTACTCCTAATCCTAATGTAGGTTGTGTAATAGTTAATAACAATAAGATTGTTGGTACTGGATATCATTTAAAATCAGGTCAACATCATGCAGAAATTCATGCATTAAATATGGCAGGAAAATATGCAAAAAATTCTACTGTTTATATAACATTAGAACCATGTAATTATTTTAATTTAACTCCTCCTTGTTGTACTGCTTTAATAAAAGCTAAAGTTAATCGTGTCGTAATAGCAACTAAAGATCCTAATCCTAAAATAAATGGTTATGGATTAAAATTATTAAAAAAATTCGGAATAAAAATTAAATACAATTTTATGTCTAAAGAAGCTGAAAAATTAAATTTAGGTTTTTTTAAAAGAATGCGTACAGGTTTTCCTTGGATACAATTAAAATTAGCAACATCTTTAGATGGTAAAATAGGTCTTTATAATGGAATAAGTAAATGGATCTCTTCTAGAGAATCCAGAATGGATGTTCAGAAACTTAGAGCACAAAGTTCTGCAATTTTAAGTACAAGTAGTACAGTTTTAAAAGATAATTCTACTTTATTAGTTCGTTGGAATGAATTAAATAATCATATAAAAAAAATATATCCAAAAAATTTATTACGACAACCAATAAGAATTATTTTAGATAGATGTAATCTAATAAAACCTACTGATAAATTTATATTATTTCCAGGAAAAATATTTTTAATAAGATTAAAATATACATTTGAAAAATGGCCTTATTATGTTAAACAAATAATTATTCCAGAAAAAAATGGTTTTTTAAATTTAAAATATTTATTTAAACAATTAGGAAACAAAGGAATAAATAATATTCTTATAGAGGCTGGAAGTATATTAGCAGGATCTTTACTAAAAAATAAACTAGTAGATGAATTAATAATTTATTTGTCACCTAAATTACTAGGAAATATTGCGTTGAACTTTTGTAATCTTGATGAATTTTATCATATGTATGATGTTTTAAAATTTGATTTTACTAATATAAAAAAAATAGGTAAGGATTTAAGATTAAAATTAAAACCTTTATAAATTTAATGTTATTTTTAGAGATCTTTTATGAAAATAATTAATGAAACATTAATAGTTTCAGAAAAAATATCTGTAGCAATTATTATTGCTAGATTTAATGACTTTATCAATAAAAATTTGTTATATGCTGCTATTGATACATTACAAAGAATAGGGATGATAAAAAAAAACAATATAACTGTTATATGGGTTCCTGGATCATATGAATTACCATTAATAACTAAATTAATAATAAAAAAAAATTTTTATGATGGTATTCTAACTATAGGAACAATTATTAAAGGAGATACTTTACATTTTAAATATTTATCTCAATCTGTATGTTCTCAATTATTACATTTATCTATAAAATATCAAATACCTATTTCATATGGGGTACTAACTACTAATAATATAGAACAAGCAATAGAAAGATCTGGTAGTAAAATAGGAAATCGAGGAACTGAATCAGCTTTAACATTATTAGAAATGATAAATATATCTAAAAAAATTAAATCTCTAAGTATAAAAAAGGAATTATAGTGAAATTTACAGATAGATATCAAGCTCGTAGATATGCTTTACAAGCAATTTATTCTTGGCAAATATCTAAAAATACTTTTAGTGATATTCAATATTATTTTTTGAATGAATCTATAAAAGATCTTGGAAATATTGATATTAATTATTTTAATGAGTTGATAAATGGAGTTATAGTAAATAGTGTATATTTAGATAATTTAATGAAACCTTTTTTATCACGTCAATTATTTGAATTAGGTCAAATTGAAAAAGCTATTTTAAGAATTTCTTTATATGAACTAATTAATCGTTTAGATGTTCCTTATAAAGTGATTATTAATGAAGGTATTTGTTTAGCAAAATGTTTTGGAGGAGTAGATAATAGTTATAAATTTATAAATGGTGTTTTAGATAAAATAGTCACTAAAATAAGAATTTAAATATTGATTTAATATAGATTTTTTATATATTAAAAAAATTTTATGTAAAAAATATTTAATAATTTTTATTAAAAAATTTTAAATATTTTATTAATAATAAAATTATTCTATAATTTAGAAGAAATATTTTTTGAAATATTTTCACCTAAAATAATACTAATTAATTTTAAATTAAATTCAATAGAATATTTAACACTCTGTGCTGTTAACAATTTATATTTATTATCCCAACATACTGGATCATTTGACCATTGTTCAGATGGAATTAAATTTTTAAATCCTAAGTATCCGGTCATTTTTGCTTTGGGAAAAATATTATTTGATACTATTGTAATAGCAGGAGTAGCACAAATTGCACCTATAATTTTTTGATCATCTTTAAATTTATAAATGTATTTTAATAATAAATTATTAGATTGAAAATGTTTGGCTGCTTGTAAACCTCCAGGAATAACCATAGCGATACAATCATCGTTGTTTTTTAAATCTTTTAAAAGAACATCACAAATTAAATTTGTACCATGAGCACAAGCAATATGATAATTATTAGTTGTGCTTACTACAGTGACATTCATATTACTTCTATTTAAAATATCAATAGATGAAACAGTTTCTATTTCTTCTACACCATCAGTAATACAAATTAAAACAGAATAACATTTTGACATTTATATTATATCCTTTTTAAAAAATTTTTTTTAATTTTATATACGGGAAAATTCATACATATTTCTAATATTTTTTCTTTAATATATAAAATATTTTCGTTCTGTTTATCAAGAATATCAGCAATAATATTTGATATTAATGATACTTCATATTCTTTAAAACCTCTTCTGGTAATTGCGGGAGTACCTATTCTTATACCTGATGTAATAAAAGGAGGTTCTAAATCATCTGGTATGCTATTTTTATTTACAATAATATTATACTTTGCTAATAATTTTTCAGCTTTAATTCCAGTCATATTTGTAATAGATAAATCTATTAAAAATAAATGATTATATGTATGATTTGAAATAATTTTATAGTTACGTTTTTTAAAAATTGAAACCATTAATTTAGCATTTTTTAAAACTTGTTTTTGATATATCAAAAATTCTGGTTTGGAAGCTTCTTTAAATGCTACAGCTTTAGCTGCAATAATATGCATTAAAGGTCCACCTTGAGTTCCTGGAAATACAGAAGAATCTAATTTATTAAAAAGGTTATTGATATTTTTTGAAGCTAAAATTAATCCACCTCTCGGTCCTGCTAAAGTTTTATGTGTTGTAGTAGTTACTACATGAGCGTATGGTATTGGATTAGGATATAATCCAGTTGCTACTAAACCTGCTACATGTGCCATATCAATAAGCAAATATGCTTTCACAAGATCAGCTATTTCTCTCATTTTTTTCCAATCACATATTCCAGAATAAGATGAAAAACCACCAATTATCATTTTAGGTTTATGTATTTTTGCTAATTTTAATAAATTATTATAGTCAATAATGCCTTTATTATTAACTTTATAAGATATATTTTTATAAATTTTTCCTGAAAAATTAACTGTGGATCCATGAGTTAAATGACCACCATGAGAACTTTCCAAACCCATTATTTTATCACCAGGATTTAATAATGCAGAATATACAGCAAAATTAGCTTGTGATCCTGAATGAGGTTGCACATTAGCATAACTTGCATTAAATAATTTTTTAGCTCTATTTATAGCTATTTTTTCTATTTTATCAATATATTTACATCCACCATAATATCTTTTATTAGGATATCCTTCTGCATATTTATTAGTTAATTGAGAACCTTGAACATACATTACATAAGGTGAAGCATAATTTTCAGAAGCAATTAATTCTATATGTTCTTCTTGACGTTTAATTTCTTTTTGAATTAATTTCCATATTTTAATATCATAATTTGAATAATCTATAATTTGATTCAAAATCAAATACCTCCCTCTAACTTCTAAAATTCATTATATTAATGTATTTTATTTTTTCTTTTTAAAGAAAAAAATTTTTTAATGGTATTAGTGCATTCATTAACTAATACTCCAGAATTAATTTTTATACAATAATTTATATTATAAATACTTAATAAGTCTATAAAAGATCCTATATTAGAATATTTATTATTACTAATACTATATACTAAACGATTAATTCTACTAATAATAATTGCACCAGAACACATTAAACATGGTTCTAATGTTACATACATAGTTGTATTTAATAATCTATAATTTTTTAAAAATTTACCGGCTTTTCTTAATGCTATAATTTCAGCATGTCCTGTAGGATCATTTTTTTTAATAGAATTATTTTTACCTTCTGATATAATTTTATTATTTTGTATGATTACAGCACCAACTGGTATTTCACCAGATTTAATTGCTAATTTTGCTAAATTTAAAGCATAATTCATCCAATAAATATCATTTTTCATTCAGAATTATAACCTTTTTATTAATATATTTGTTAAATATAAAAATAAATAAAACATGAAATTAAATAAAATTATATAACATATTTTAATTAATAAATCAATTTTAGTTAATTTTTTAAGTAAAAAAATACATATTAGGTATATATAAAAATATAGGATTAAGATTATTAATTTGTCAATATTATTAAAATTTTATTTATAATAAATTTATCTTATTATAAATAAATATTTATATATTATATAAATAATAAAAAATATAATGTAATTATTACTAATAAGAGATATTTAAATGATTAAAAATATTACTGCAGTTCATGGTATGCATGACTATTTTTTTCCAGATACTAAATTATGGGAATATATTGAAAATGTTATTAAACGTATATTAATTAATTATGGTTATAAAGAAATCAAAATTCCTATTTTAGAAAAAAGTATTTTATTTAAACAAGTAATAGGTGAAATGACAGATATTGTAGAAAAAGAAATGTATAATTTAAATGATAGAAATGGAGAAAGCCTTACCTTGAGACCAGAAGGTACTGCTGGTTGTATTAGAGCAGTAATAGAGCATAATGCTTTTAATTTCTTAAATCAAAGATTATGGTATAATGGTCCTATGTTTCGTTATGAAAGGCCACAAAGAGGAAGATACAGACAATTTAATCAAATAGGTATTGAAGTATTAGGGTTAGAATCCCCTTATATAGATTCTGAAATTATTATAATGACATATTATATTTGGAAAGAACTAAATATTATAAATAATGTTTTTTTAGAAATTAATTCTATTGGATCTATTGAAGATAGAGAAAAATATATTAAAAAACTTATAGCATATTTAGAAAAATATTTTCATTTACTAGATGAAGATTGTAAGAGAAGAATGTATAAAAATCCTTTAAGAATATTAGATAGTAAAAATCCTGATATTCAGGAATTATTAAATAATGCTCCTAAATTAAAAAATTTTCTTAGTAAAAATTGCATAATAAAATTAAATAAATTATGTGATATACTAAATATGATAAAAATCAATTTTTCTATAAATTATCGTTTGGTTAGAGGATTAGATTATTATAATGATATTGTATTTGAATGGACTACTAATCAATTAGGATCTCATAAAACTATTTGTGGTGGTGGTAGATATGATAAATTAATTACTAAATTAAGTAAAAAAAATAATATTAATGGTATGGGTTGTGCTATTGGAATAGAACGTTTAATATTATTAGTTAAAAAAATTAATGCAATAAAATTACAAATAAATTATTTAATAGATATTTATCTTGTTCCAATGGATGTTGATTTAACTTTACGTAAAGCTATTTTTATTCGTGAAATAATTAGAAAAAAATTTCCTCTGTTAAAAATAGTTATTAGTTATTATTTTAGTAATTTAAAAAAACAAATTATTCAAGCAATTAAGCAAAAAGTTCACTTTCTTTTAATTATTGGAAAAAAAGAAATAAATAATAATCAATTAACAATAAAAGATTTATTTTTAAAAAAACAAATAACTTTTCTTGAAAAAGAACTAATAATAACATTAATAAAAATTTTTAATTATTAAAAGAATCTGTTTATATATTTTACTATATTTTTAATAAAAATTAATATTCTTTATTATTTATATATTTGTTAATAAAAATTAAAAAATTTATTTATAATATTATAAATACAAAAGATAATTTTTTATTTTTAAAATATTTTATATGATTAACTTAAAGAGAGAGTCATGAAATTGCAAAAATTAATATTAATATTTTTTATATTTTGTTCTTTAATATTAACTGGATGTTCAAATAACAATAATTATTGTTCTCCAGATTACAAAAATATACTGAAATATTATAAAAATAATCTAAAAATTTTTAAAAAAAATCAAATAAATCCTAGATTAATTTGGTTTAATAAAATTATTAAAAAATCAGATAATAGTTTTTCAAAACTACATTTAGCGTATAAACATGGATTAATATATATTGCGAATAAAAATGGTATAGTAAAATGTGTTAATATGAAAAATGGTAAAATAATATGGAATATAAATCTTGCTAAAAAAAATTTTTGTATATTTTCATATTGTTTATCTGAAGAATTATCAAGTGGTCCTGTTGTATCAAATAATTATTTATATTTAGGAAGTGAAAAAGGTAAAATTATTGCTTTAAACAATAAAAATGGTAATAAAATATGGGAAACATTTGTTTTTAGTGAAGTATTATCCGACCCAGTTATTTCAAAAAATATTTTAATTGTACATAATGATAATAATATTTTACAAGGATTAGATAAAAATAACGGTCATATTTTATGGACAATAAGTTTAGGTCCTTTAGAACCATATTCATTTAGAGGTACATCAAAACCAGCAGTATTTTTTGATAATATTATAACTGGTAGTGATAATGGTATTGTTAGTTCTTGCATATTAAATAATGGTTTCATAATTTGGCAAAGAGATTTAACAAAAATTCCTAATTCATTTAATTCTTTAAATTTTAATGATATTGATGCTCAACCAATAATTGCAAATGGAATAGTTTATGTAGTTTCATATAATGGAAATTTTAATGCTTTAGATCTTTCTAATGGTAATATTATTTGGAAAAAATTATATAAAGTATCTGGTGATTTTATCATTAATAATAATAGTATTTATTTTTTTGATATAAACAATAATCTTTTATCATTAAATATTGATACAGGAAATATTATTTGGTCACAAAAAAAATTTGCATATAAAAAAACCATAACCCCAATTTATTATAAAAATAATATTATAATTATAGACAAACAAGGTAAAATTTATTTTTTAAATGCTAATAATGGAAATATTATCAGTCATAAATTTATTAAAAAATTTAATGATTATATACAATCATCATTATTAGTTCATGATAAATTAATTTTGCAAACTTATAATGGTATAATATATATGTTTAAATTATAAATTATTAATTATGTAATATAGTGAGAGTAAATAATGTTAAATTATCCTATAGTTACTATAGTAGGATCACCAAATTCAGGAAAATCTACTTTATATAATTTATTAACTAAAACTAATAAAGCATTAGTTAATGATATCCCTGGATTTACAAGAGATAGAAATTATGGATATGTAAAAATAAATAAATATCGATTTATTTGTATTGATACAGGTAGCATAATTAATAATGTTAAAAAAGAAAAAATAAAATTAATTAATTCTTTAGTAAACAAACAAACTTTTCAAGCTATTAAAGAATCAGACTTAATTTTATTTATAATAAAAGGATTATATCTAACAAATACAGATTATGAAATTATAAATATAATAAGAGTACATAAAAAAAATGTTATAATTATTTTAAATAGAAAACATAATGATTTTTATGAAAAAGAATTTTATTCTTTAGGATATAAATTATATCCTATTAATATTATTAATATTAACTGTATTAATAAATTATTAATATTATTATTACCTTATATCAAAAATATTTACTTTAAAAAAAAATTAATTAAAAACCAAAACTATAAATATTTAAATAACATTAAAAATAATAATATAATATTATCAATTATAGGTATTCCTAATGTTGGTAAATCTACTTTAATTAATACAATTCTTAAAGAAGAAAGAATGATTGTAAATCATTCGGCTGGAACCACTAGAGATAGTATTACTATACCAATAACAAATATCAATCAAATAGTAACAAAATATTTTAAAAATTTAATTATTATTGATACTGCAGGTATTAAAAAAAAAAATAAAGTACAAAATAAAGAAAAAAATATAATTAAAAATTCTTTTAAATCTATAAAAAAATCAAATATAATTTTATTTATTATTGATGGTTCTAAAGAAATATTTTCTAATCAAGAAACTATTATAATAAATTATATTATTAATCAAGGAAAACCTATTATTATAGCAATTAATAAATATGATTTAATTCATATACAGAAAATAAAACAAATAAAAAAGGTAATTAGAATTAAATTTCCGTTTATCCCTATAATATTTATATCAGCTAAATATGGTATAGGATTAAAAAATTTATTTAAATTTTTATTTAAAACATATAATTTAACTAATCAAAAAATTAAGACTTCACAATTAATGAAAATTATGTATTTAGCAATTAACAATTTTCCACCTCCTATAATTAAAAAACATCGTATAAAGTTAAAATATATACATGTAGGTAAATATAATCCATTAACTTTAATTATTCATGGAAATCAAATAACAAAATTAGAAAATAATTATAAACGTTATTTATTAAATTTTTTATATAAAAATTTAAAATTTTTTGGTATTCCTATTTTTTTAAAATTTAAAGAAAATAAAAATCCTTATAATAAAAATTATATTAATTAATTAATATAATTAATTTAAATAATATTTATTACTTAATTTATTAAATTTACAAATGAATAAAATTCCTTATTACAGATTTTCAGTTGCACCTATGTTTAAAAAAACTGATAAATATTGTCGTTATTTTTATAGAAAATTAACAAAATATGCTCTTTTATATACTGAAATGATACATTCTAATGCCATTATTAATAATAAATTGCTTTTATTTGATAATTGTGGAGATAATATTGCATTACAGTTAGCAGGAAATAATCCTAAAATATTATCTTTATGTTCAAAAAAAGCAGAAAAATTAGGATATAAAGAAATTAATTTAAATGTAGGTTGTCCATCTATTAGATCTCAAAAAGGTAATTTTGGTGCATGTTTAATGACACAATATAATATTTTATCTGATTGTATTAAATCAATGAGTGATAGTGTTTCAATACCTATTACAATTAAAACTCGTATTGGTATTAATAATGATGATAGTTATACATTTTTATGTAATTTTATAGAGATATTATCTAATAGTGGTTGTAATATGTTTATTATACATGCACGTAAAGCATTTCTTTTTAACAAATTAAAAACTAATATTAATTTTAATATTCCTAGTTTAAATTATAAAGTTGTATATAAAATTAAAAAAACATTTCCAAATATTAAAATATCAATAAATGGAGATATACAATCTTTAGAAGAAGTAAAAAATCATTTAAAATATGTAGATGGAGTTATGATGGGTAGAAAAATTTTTAATGATCCTAAATTTTTAATGAAAATTGATCAAGAAATTTTTTACCAAAAATATATTACGCAATCTCCTTTAATTATTATTAGATCCATGTCTTTTTATATTGAAGAAGAATTAAAAAAAGGTACTAATTTAAAGAAAATAATTTCTTCTATATTAAATTTTTTTAATGGTATAAATGGTTCTGTAAATTTTAAAAAATTTATTAATAATAAAAATAATTATTTACATAATAGTAGTATTCAAGTATTAAATAAAGCATTATCTTATATAAAAGATATATAAAATTATAATAATTTTAAAAGTATAATTTTATATAATTAAATATTATATCAATATTTATAGCTTATAAATGTTAATTTATGATAGTAAATAATTTAATAAAAAAATCTAAATTTAGAAAAGATTTTGATATAGAAGGCATTAAATTACCTCCTCATTCATTGGAAGCAGAACAATCAATATTAGGAGGATTAATGTTAGATAATAATCGTTGGGAAAATGTTATAGAAAAAATTATTGTACAAGATTTTTTTACATTTGCTCATAGAATTATTTTTAATGAAATGCAATTATTAACAGATATTGGAAAACCAATTGATTTAATTACTCTATCAGAATCTTTAGAAAATAAAAGAAAGTTAAATGATGTAGGAGGTTTTGCATATTTAGCTGAGTTATCAAAAAATATTCCTAGTATATCTAATATTTATGCATATATTGATATTGTCCGAGAAAGAGCAATTATTAGAGAAATGATATTAGCTGCAAATGAAATTGCTGAAGCAGGATACTTTCCTAATGGAAGAAATAGTGAAGATTTAATAAATTTAGCTGAATCTCGTATTTTTCAAATAGCAGAAAAACGTACAAATAAGGATACAAAACCTAAAGGAGTTGATGAAATTTTAGAAGTAACAATTTCTAAAATTGAATCTTTCTATAAATCAACAAAACATGGCGTTACAGGAGTAGATACTGGATATCATGCATTAAATAAAAAAACAGCCGGATTACAAAAGTCAGATTTAATAATTATTGCTTCTAGACCATCAATGGGTAAAACAACTTTTGCAATGAATATTTGTGAAAATGCAGCTATATCACAAGAAAAACCAGTATTAATATTTAGTTTAGAAATGCCTTGTGAACAAATTATGATGCGTATGTTAGCTTCTCTTTCCAGAGTTGACCAGACACGTATTCGAACAGGACAATTAAATGATAATGATTGGGAAAAAATTTCAAATACAATGGCTCTTTTATTAAAAAAAAAAAATATATATATTGATGATTCTTCTGAACTTACTCCTACTGAAGTAAGATTAAGATCACGTAGAATATTTAGAGAATATAATGGATTAAGTTTAATTATGGTTGATTATTTGCAGTTAATGAGAGTACCTTCATTATCTTTTAATAGGACATTAGAAATAGCTGAAATATCACGTTCATTAAAAGCATTAGCAAAAGAATTACATGTTCCTGTTTTAGCTTTATCGCAATTAAATAGATCTTTAGAACAAAGATCTGATAAACGTCCAATGAATTCTGATTTAAGAGAATCTGGATCTATAGAGCAAGATGCAGATTTAATAATGTTTATTTATAGAGATGAAGTATATAATGAACATAGTAATTTACAAGGTATTGCAGAAATTATTATAGGAAAACAACGTAATGGTCCAATCGGTACTATAAGATTAACTTTTAATAATAAAATAGCTCGATTTGATAATTATTCTAATTATTATAATAATTCTAATATTGATTATTAATACATGTTTTAATTAAATAATTAATTTTATTATTTTAAATAATAGATTATAATTAATTTACATAAATTTATAGTGAAATTATTAATGTTAAAAATTTTTAATACTTTAAGTAAAAAAAAAGAAATATTCAAACCAATTTATCATAATGAAGTTAAAATTTATGTATGTGGTGTAACAACATATGATTTATGTCATATTGGACATGGAAGAACTTTTGTTATATTTGATTTAATTATCAGATATTTAAAAAAATTAGGGTATAAAGTAGAATATATAAGAAATATTACAGATATTGACGATAAAATTATAGATATAGCTAAGAAAAAAAAACAAAATATTAAATATATTACAAATAAAATGATTGCTGAAATGCAATTAGATTTTCAAAATCTTAATCTTTTAAGTCCAAATATAGAACCAAAAGTCACTAATAATATTAATGAAATTATTATAATAATTAAACATTTAATTAAAAGTAATAATGCATATATTGCTAAAAATGGTGATGTAATGTTTTCTATTCAAAGTTATTTACATTATGGTAAATTATCTAGACAAAACTTAAATAAGTTAAAAAAAAAACAAATATGTTCAATTTTTAAAAAAGATCATGTTGATTTTGTTTTATGGAAAACATCTAAAGATAAACAAATTGGATGGCTATCTCCTTGGGGATATGGAAGACCTGGATGGCATATAGAATGTTCAGCTATACATCATAAGTATTTTGGTAATTATTTTGATATACATGGTGGTGGTAATGATTTAATTTTTCCTCATCATGAAAATGAAATAGCTCAATCATATTGTTTAGATAAATCATTTCATGTAAATTATTGGATTCATAGTGGTATGATTATGATAGATAATAAAAAAATGTCTAAGTCATTACATAATTCTTTAAAATTAAGAGATATTTTATCTAAATATAATAATGAAATTATTCGATATTTTTTTATTTCAACTCATTACAGAAGTCCGATTATTTATAATGAAAATATGTTAAAACAATCTGAAGCTTCTATAAACAAATTATATACATCAATTTATTATATAAAAAATATTTTTTCTAAAGTAGATATAAACAATCAAAATTATAAAAGAGATAAAACAAATATTTTTTTTGAAAAAAAATTTTATGATGCAATGGATGATGATTTTAATACCCCTAAAGCTTTTAGTATATTATTTGATATGTCATGTCAAATTAATATTTTAAAAAATAAAAAAAATTTTTTATATGCAAATAATTTAATATTAAAATTAAGAGATTTAGGAAATATATTAGGAATTCTTTTTTATAATCCTCAAAACTATTTTAAAAAAAAAAAATTACATTATTATGATAAATATCAAATTGAAAAATTAATTAAAATACGAAATAATGCTCGTAAAAATAAATGTTGGACAGAAGCAGATTCTATTAGAAAATTACTAAATGATAAAAATATTCTTTTAGAAGATTCACAATTTGGAACTATATGGAAAAAAAAATAAATAATATTTACTATAAATACATATTTTTATATAAATAATTTTATGAAAAAACCATTTAAAGAAGAAATTATAGATTTATGTAATAAGATAAAATATCATAATTATAAATATCATGTTTTACATGATCCAGAAATACTGGATCATGAGTATGATAAATTATTATATAAATTAAAACAATTAGAAAATTCATTTCCTGATTTAATAACTAATAATACTCCAACTAAATTTGTAGGAGGTATTCCTTTACAAAATTTTAAAAAAATAAATCATATGATACCTATGTTATCATTAAATAATGTTTTTAATGAAAATGATTTATTTTTAAAATTTTTTAAACCTATTAAAAATTATTTTAATAAAGATAAAAATTATTTTTGTTGTGAATTAAAATTTGATGGAATAGCAGTAAATTTACTATATAAAAATGGTCAATTAAAACAAGCCTCTACTAGAGGTAATGGAGTAACAGGAGAAAATATCACTGATAATATATTATATGTAAATGATATTCCTCATAAACTTCAAGGAAATAATTTTCCTTCTATATTAGAAGTAAGAGGAGAAATATTTATGACAAAAAACAATTTAAATATTTTAAATAAAAAAAATTTTTTAAATAAAAAGTTTTCTAATACTCGTAGTGCAGTAGTAAGTGCTTTATTATTAAAAAATATTCGTAATAATATTCATAAAAATATGAATAATAAATTATTAAATTTTTTTAGTTATGGTGTAGGTTTTATAAACAATGAAAAAAAATTATATAGTCAAATACAAACATTAAAAAAATTAAAAGAATTTGGATTACCAATCTCTAAAGATACAATAATTTGTACTTCTTTAAAAGAAATTATATTTTTTTATAAAAAAATTAAAAAAAACAGAAATAATCTACCATATCATATTGATGGTATAGTTATTAAAATAGATAATTTTACAATACAAAATATCTTAGGTTGTACTTCTCATGCTCCAAAATGGGCTATTGCATATAAATTTCCACCACAAGAAAAAACAACAATTTTAAAAAATGTTATTTTCCAAATAGGAAGAACAGGATTGATTACTCCTGTAGGAAAGTTTAAAACTGTTAAAATAAATGGAGTAAATATTAGTAATGCTAGTTTATATAATATTAATGAAATAAAAAAAATAGATTTAAAAATAGGTGATGTAATAGTTGTACAACGTTGTGGTGATGTTATACCAAAGATAATAAATAGTATAAAAAAAGAAAGAATTAATAATACTACAACTAGTATTATATTTCCTAAAATATGTCCAGATTGTAAATCTATCTTAAAGGAAAAAAATCATAATAAATTATTATATTGTCCATCTGGTTTAAATTGTAAATCTCAATTAAAAGGTTATTTAAAACATTTTATATCACGTAATGCAATGAATATTAATTATATAGGCGATAAACTAATTAATAAATTAGTAGATTCTAATTATGTAAAAAATTCTATAGATTTATTTAATTTAAATATGAATATTTTGAATAAAATTTCTTATTTAGGTAAAAAATCTATTTGTAAAATATTAAAATCATTAGAAATATCAAAAAAAACTACTTTTACTAAATTTTTATTCTCTTTAGGTATTAATGAAGTAGGTTTAATTACTGCAAACAATTTAAATAATTATTTTCAAAATTTAAATAATTTGTTAAATGCAGAGTTAAAAGATTTTTACTGTATACCTGGAATAGGGAAAAAAATTGCATATAATATATATAATTTTATTAAAAATAAAAATAATTTATATATAATTAATAATTTAATTAATAAAGTTGGTATTAATTGGATTAATTATCATATAAATGATAATTTTTTTTATAAAAAAAAAATAGTATTAACGGGAAAATTAAATTCAATTAAAAGAATCAATATAATAGAAAAATTAATAAATTTGGGTGCTATAATTTATTATCATATATCTAAAAATATAGATATTATTATTATAGGAAAAAATCCTAGTTCTAAAATATTTAAAGCAAAAAAGTTTAATATAATAATTATAAATGAACAACAATTAATAAAATTAATTAATAAATATTCATTTTAATTATATATATAAATTGTTTATTTATATGATAAATGATATCTTAAATATATTTAATAAAATATTATTTATTAATAAATAAATTATTATGATAAAATATAAAGAAATAATAGAATATTATTTTTCTAAACAAATAAATAATACAAAATTTTTACAAAATAAAGAATTAATGAATTCAGTTCATAAAATTATTGAAATGTTAGATAAAGGAAAATTAAGAGTATCAGAAAAAATAAAAAATAATTGGATAACACATCAATGGATAAAAAAAGCAATCTTATTATATTTTAAAATTAGTAATAATTTTTTTATTAAAGGTGAATATAATTATTATTATGATAAAATTCCTTCAAAATTTAATAATATGAGTAAAAATGATTTTAATAAATCAAACTATCGTATTATTCCTCCGGCTACTGTAAGATATGGATCTTTTTTAGATAAAAATGTTATTTTAATGCCTTCTTTTATAAATATAGGTTCTTTTATAGGTAATGGTACTATGATAGATACTTGGTCTACTATTGGGTCATGTGCTCAAATTGGTAAAAATGTTCATATATCTGGTGGTGTTGGAATAGGTGGAGTTTTAGAACCTATTCAATCTAATCCTACAATTATAGAAGATAATTGTTTTATTGGAGCTAGATCTGAAATAGTTGAAGGAGTTATTATTGAGAGTGGTTCAGTAATTTCTATGGGTGTATATATTGGTCAAAGTACTAAAATATATGATAGAGAAACAGGATTAATTTTTTTTGGTAAAGTTCCTAGTGGTTCAGTTGTAGTACCTGGTAGTTTACCTGCTAAAAATAATAAATATAGTTTGTATTGTGCCATAATAGTTAAAAAAGTAGATTATAAAACTCTAAGCAAAATTGAAATTAATAATATTTTACGTGAAAATAATTAAATTATTTAAATATTTTAGAAATTTAGATATTTGTAATTATAAGTGAAAAATTTTTTTTAATTAAATCTTATACTTATAAATATAATATATATATTTATATAAGTTATAACTTTAAATAGGTATTTCATAAATATGAAAGTATTAAGTCATACATTAGGTTTTCCTAGAATTGGTCCCTATCGTGAATTAAAAAAAGCTCAAGAAAAATACTGGAATAATCAAATTACAAAAAAAAACTTATTTAATGTTGGTTATAATATTAGAAAATTTAATTTAAATAAACAAAGAGATAATAATATTGATTTATTACCTATAGGTGATTTTGCATGGTATGATCATATACTTAATACCAGTTTAATGTTGGGAAATATTCCTATAAGATTTCGAGAAAAAATTAATGATATTGTAAATATAGATACAATGTTTTATATTGCAAGAGGTTCTATTTATAATAAAAAATCATTAAATGCTAGTAAAATGACAAAATGGTTTAATACTAATTACCATTATATAGTTCCTGAATTTTATAAAAATCAATCTTTTCATTTTTCTTCGAAAGAATTATTAAATGAATTAGATGAAGCTATAAAAATGAAGTTTAATAATATTAAACCTATATTAATAGGTCCTATTACATATCTTTGGTTAGGTAGTAAAATACAAAACAATAATTTTAGTCGTTTAGAATTATTAAAAAATATTTTACCAGTTTATATTGAAATATTATTAGAAATTAAAAAAAGAAATATTCAATGGGTTCAAATAGATGAACCTATTTTAGCGTTAGAATTACCGAAAAAATGGTTACAATCATTTAAAAAAACTTATGATATTTTAAAAGATAATATTAATAATATTAATATATTATTAACTACATATTTTGGTGGTATTAGTCATAATATTGAATTAATTAAAATATTACCCGTACATGGAATACATATAGATTTTATTAATGGAAAAGATAATATTGAATATATTAATAATAATATTTCTAAAAAATGGATTATATCTTTTGGAATTGTTAGTGGTAAAAATGTTTGGAAAACTAATTTAAAAAAATGGTATGATGTTTTATTGTCTATAAAAAAAAATAGACAATTATGGATTGGTAGTTCTTGTTCATTAATACATAGTCCAGTAGATTTGAATTTAGAATTTAAATTAAATAAAAAAATTAAAGATTGGTTTTCTTTTTCAATACAAAAATGTAAAGAATTATCTTTAATAACTAAAGCTATTAATAATAATGATTCTAGTGAATTAACTCAATGGAGTAAATTTATACATACTAGAAAATTTTTTAAAGATATAATTAATACAGAAGTACAAAAAAAAATATTGTTAATTGGTGACCATATTATTAATAATCGTAAAAATTATAATATAAGATCACTTTTACAAAAAAAAAAATTACAATTACCATTTCTTCCAACTACTACAATCGGTTCTTTTCCACAAACTTTAGATGTTAGAAGATTAAGATCTGATTTTAAATCAGGATTTATTAGTTATGATAATTATAGAAAAAATATGAAAAAACATATTAAAAATATAATTAATGTTCAAGAAAAATTAGATTTAGATGTATTAGTACATGGTGAACCTGAAAGAAATGATATGGTTGAATATTTTGGAGAAAATCTTAATGGATTTGTTATAACTGAAAATGGTTGGGTTCAAAGTTATGGTTCTCGTTGTGTGAAACCTCCTATTATTATTGGAGATATTAGTAGAAAAAAACCTATAACAGTATATTGGACACAATATGCACAATCATTGACAAACAAAATTGTTAAAGGAATGTTAACTGGACCTATAACAATGTTACTTTGGTCATTTCCTAGAGAAGATATTTCTCCGATAGAAATTACTAAACAAATTGCATTAGCTCTAAAAGAAGAAATATATGATTTAGAAAAAGCTAATATTAAAATTATACAAATAGATGAACCAGCTTTAAGAGAAGGATTACCATTAAAACAATCTGAATGGAATTCATATTTAAAATGGGCAAAAGAATCTTTTCATTTAACAATATCATCTACAAAAAATATAACACAAATTCATACTCATATGTGTTACTCTGAATTTAAAGATATTATACATGATATAATAGCTTTAGATGCTGATGTAATTAGTATTGAAACATCTCGTTCTGGTGGTGATAAATTAATAAAATTATTTAAAAATTTAAATTATCCTAATGAATTAGGATTAGGAGTATATGATATACACTCACCTAATATACCATCTATAAATAAAATTCAAAAATTTTTAATTAAAGCATTAAAAAATATTTCTTTTAAAAATTTTTGGGTCAATCCTGATTGTGGATTAAAAACAAGAACTTGGGAAGAAGTAAAACAAAGTTTATATAATATGGTTAAAGCAGCAAAAATTTTAAGAAAAAAATATAATAATTTTTACACTAAATAATTTAATTAAATTATTATTTAAAATTTTAGTTATATAAAGAACAATTTTAAAAAAAATTAACTAATTCTTACATCCGGGAGGATTCGAACCTCCGACCGCTCGGTTCGTAGCCGAGTGCTCTATTCCACTGAGCTACGGATGCTCTTTAAAATTCGGTGAGAGAGAGATTCGAACCCTCGATGTAATAGGTCATACCACATACACCCTTAGCAGGGGTGCGCCTTCAACCACTCGGCCATCTCACCATATAAAAATTATACTATATTTTATAAAAACATAAGTCAAATTAATTGTTTAAGATTTTTATATAAAATTATTTAATTTATTTAGCAAGTCGTTTGCTGATTTTTTTCTGCTTGAATGCGTTGATAAATTTCTTCACGATGAACAGCTATTTCTCTAGGAGCATTAACACCAATTCGCACTTGATTTCCTTTAATTCCTAATACTGTTACCATTACTTCATCACCTATCATAAGTGTTTCGCCTACTCGGCGAGTAAGAATAAGCATTCTTTTCTCCTTGAAAAAAAATAAAACACAAAAATTAAAATTAAGTATATTTAATAATAAATTATTAAATAAAATATTTACAAAAAAATTTGTAAATTAAAATAGTTTTTAAACTTATTATTAATAAAAAATATTTTAATATTAAATTTTAATTTTATTAATATAATTTAAAAAAAATGATTTAATTTTAGTTACAAATAAATTAAATTGTATTTTATTAAAATTACAATTTATCTGTGCTATAGTAACACATCCTCCAGTTTTACAATGATTTTTATCACAGAGTTTATTAATAATTTTAATAACATTAATATTTTTTGATAAATTATTAGAAATTTTTATTATTAAATAATAGTTATTTTCCCATTTAGTAGATAATATTATTATAAATTTATTTATTTTACTAATTAAATTTTTTAAAAATAAATTAAATAATTTAGGATGAAAAGTATAAATTTTACTTATTATGAAATTAATATTTTGTGAAAAAATATTATTTGATAATAATATTTTAATTTCATTATCAATAAAGTATTGTTCTAAATTTTTTAATGATTTTTTTAAAATGTTTTTTTTATTTCTATATATTAAAATTTTTTCAATTAACTGAGTTCTATTAGTTTTAAAAATATCAATAATTAATTTTAATTTTTCATTTTGTTTTTGTATATATTGTAATGAATAATTATGAGTTATAGCGTGTATTCTTTTAATTCCATGAGATATATTACTAAATTTTTTAATTATAAAAAAACCAATTTGATGAGTATTTAATATATGAGTACCTCCACAATATTCTTTAGAAATTTTTTCTATTTCTACAATTCTAACAATATCACCATATTTTTTTTCAAAAAATGACATTATATTTTCATCTTTTTTAGCTATATATTTATTCATTGTATATATTGTAATAGGAATATTATCAAATATATAATTATTTATTATTTTTTCTATTTTTAATAAAAGTGATAAATCAAAATTTTTAAAATAAGAAAAATCAAAACGTAAATAAGTATCTGTAATATAAGATCCTTTTTGTTGCACATAATTTCCTAATAATTTACGTAAACAAGCATGTAATAAATGTGTTACAGAATGATTTCTACTAATATTTAACCTAAAATCAATGTTTATTTTAGCTTGTAAATTATCATTTACAGATAATGTACCTGAAACCATTTTTCCTATATGAAGGATTAAGTCTTTGTTAATTTTAGTGTTATAAACTTTGAATAAATTATCTTGATCTTTTTCTAAATATCCTATATCACCTATTTGTCCTCCTGATTCTCCATAAAATGGAGTAATATTTAATATTATTACTCCTTTTTCTCCTTTGCTAATTTTATTTGTTAATTTATTATTTACATATATATCTAATATATGACTATTAGTTTGAAATTTATCATATCCTTCAAATTTTGATTTTTTATTTATATAATATGAATTTTGATTATTTTTAAAAAAACTATTTTTTCTAGCAAGATTACGTTGTATATCCATACATTTATTAAATTCTTTTTGATTGATATCAATATTTTTTTTTTTACATATATTTTTTATTAAATCTATTGATACACCAAAAGTATCATATAAATAAAATAATTTTTTACCACTTAAAATATTTGTTTTTAATTTTTTAATTTCTTTATTTAATAAAATTGTTCCATTATTTAAAATTTTTTCAAAATTTTCTTCTTCATTTTTTATAATATTTTCAATAAAATTACATTTTTTACTTAATTTTTCTATTTCAGAATTAATATTTATATTTTTTATAAATATTTTAACTAATTTATAAAAAAAAGGTTTTTTATGACCTAACATTTTTCCATGATTTATAGCTCTTCTTATAATTTTTCGTAATGCATAACCTCTATATTCATTGCTAGGTAATATTCCTTCATATATTAAATATACAGTAGATCTAATATGATCTGCTATTACTTTTAAAGAATTATTTTCTAAATTAGTTATATTAGTAATCTTAGCTATATAATTAATTAATTTTTCAAATATATTTAATTGATAATTAGAATTAAATCCTTGTAAAATAGAACTAATACGTTCTAGTCCCATACCTGTATCTACTGATTTTATATTTAATGGAATTAATTCACCATATGAAGTTTTATTAAATTGTATAAATACAATATTCCATATTTCAATAAAACGATTTCCAGTATTATTAATAATATCACCAGATAAGTGATCACCTAAATCATAAAAAATTTCAGTTGAAGGACCACAAGGTCCGGTATTGTCCATTTGCCAAAAGTTATCAGAATTGTAAAGAATATTGTTTTTATCGCCGATTAAAATAATATTTTTTTTTAAAATTCCTATATATTTATACCAAATATTATAAGTTTCTTTATCTGTATAATATACAGTAACAAGTATTTTGTTTTTATTTAAATTAAACCATTTTGAACTAGTTAATAATTCCCATGCATAATAAATAGCTTCTTTTTTAAAATAATCTCCAAAACTAAAATTACCTAACATTTCAAAAAATGTATGATGTCTATTTGTAAATCCTACATTTTCTAAATCATTATGTTTACCTCCAATACGTATACATTTTTGTATTGTAACTATACGTGATTGATTAGATTGTTTATCTCCTAAAAAAAATTCTTTAAACTGATTCATACCAGCATTTGTAAATAATAATGATGAATCATTTTGTGGTATTAAGGAACTACCTTTCATTATAATATGTTTTTTATTATAAAAGTAATTTAGAAAAATTTTACTAATTTCATTAGTTGTCTTTACCATAGATAAAAAAACCTTTAATTTATTTGTTCATTTTTTAAAAAATTTTAATTTATTAAAAAATAATTTTTAAAATATATTTTTATTTAATAAAATTTCTCTTAATTTTAATTCAATTTCATCTGATTTTTTTTTATTTTGTTTTAAAAAATTTATAGAATTTAATTTACCTTGTCCTATTTTTTCATTTTTATAACTATACCATGAACCACATTTTTCTATTAATTTTTGTGTAACACCTAAATCTAATAATTCTCCATAAATATTTATTCCTTCTCCATATATAATTTGGAATTCAGCTTGTTTAAAAGGTACAGCAACTTTATTTTTTACTACTTTTACTCTTGTTTCACTACCTATAATATTATCTCCATTTTTAACATTGCCAATTTTACGAATATCTAATCTTATAGAAGAATAAAATTTTAAAGCATTACCACCAGTTGTAACTTCAGGATTACCAAATAGTACACCTATTTTCATACGTATTTGATTTATAAAAATTAATAATGTATTAGATTGTTTTAAATTACTAGCTAATTTACGCATTGCTTGACTCATCATCCTAGCAGCCAATCCTATATGGGAATCTCCTATTTCTCCTTCAATTTCTGCTTTAGGTGTTAATGCTGCTACAGAATCTACAATAATAACATCTACTATACCTGATTTAGCTAATGCATCACATAATTCTAATGCTTGTTCTCCTGTATCAGGCTGAGAACATAATAAACGATTAATATCAACATGAAGTTTTTTAGCATAAATAGGATCTAAAGCATGTTCTGCATCAATAAAAGCACATATTTTCCCTGCTTTTTGAGCTTCAGCTATAACTTGTAATGTTAATGTTGTTTTTCCTGAAGATTCTGGACCATATATTTCTACAATACGACCTATAGGTAATCCACCTATACCTAAAGCTATATCTAAAGATATAGATCCTGTTGATATAGATTCTATATCCATAGTTCTATTATCACCTAATCTCATAATAGAACCTTTTCCAAATTGTTTTTCTATTTGAGAAATAGCATCATCAAGTATTTTTTGTTTTTCTTTTGTTAACTTCACAAGTATTCCTTATAAATATAATTTTTTTATGTTGTATATTAATATGAAATATATTATTAATATATAACTAATCTTAGTCTAAAAGAATAATATAATTAATATGTTGGAATTAAAAAAATTTTATAGTAATCCTACTTATATTTTAAATATAAAAGGTTTACATTGTCCTGAAACATTAATAATGATTAAAAAAAGTACTTATAATATGATTAAAAATCAAACTTTACTTATTATAGCTGATAATAACTTAGTTTATTTAGATATAAAACAATTTTGTTTATTTATGAAATATAAAATTATTAAAAAAAAAATGAATTCAATTCCTTATTTATTCGTAATAAAAAATTATAACAAATAATTTTATTAAATATAATTTCTTTTATATAATTCATAATTCACAATACTTAATTTTTTTTTACGATATAAAAACCAATTTTTTGGTAATATAATTTTTGTACTATCTTTTTTATATTCAAGATAAATTAATGCATTATTTTTTAACCAATGATTATTTTCTAATAAAAAACAAGTTTTTTTAATTAATATGTTATTTTTAGAAAATGGGGGATCTATAAAAACTAAATCATATTGATTCCCATGTTTAGATAAATAATTTAAAGTATTTTTATAAATTAATATTACTTTTTTAGTTTGCAATAGAATAGAATTTTTTTTTAATTGTTGAAAAATTTTAAAATTATTTTCTATTAAGGTAGAAGATAAAGCATTTCTTGATAAAGCTTCAAAACTAAGTGCACCAGTTCCAGCATAACAATCTAAACATTTTAACATATATATATTTTTAGATAACCAATTAAATAAATTTTCACGAATAAAATTCATTGTAGGTCTTAAATTTTTATCTTGAATTACATATATTTTTTTACCTTTCCATTTTCCTGAAATTATATTTATTTTGTTCATATCAGTAATATTAATTTTTTTATAATGTTTAAATTTATTAATAAATAATGTTTATTAATAAATTTATATCATTATTTTGTATATATTAATTGAATAATATTTATTATACTTAATATTAAATATCTTTTATAAAAATAAAATTATAAAATTATCAATTTAATAATTATATATTATATATACAATAAAATATTATGACACAAAATAAAATATCTATTTCTTCTATAAAAATTAAAAAAAAACAAGGATTTTTTAGTTATTTAAAAAATAGTTTATTAAAAACTAGTCGAAATATAAGTAAGGAAATTATTAATATTTTTAGTAATAAAAATATTATAGATGAAAAATTATTTAATTCTTTAACAAAAACTTTAATTACTGCTGATGTAGGATTAAAAACAACTAAAAAAATTATTAATTTAGTATCTAAATACGCAAAGAAAAAAAACTTAAAAAGTTCTTTTTTATTATATGATTATATAAAACAAGAAATGTTAAATATATTAATTCCTGTAGAACGTCCATTAATTATTAAAAATAAAAAACCATTTATAATTTTAATTATTGGTGTAAATGGTGTTGGTAAAACAACTACTATAGGGAAATTGGCTTATTATTTTTATAAAAAAAATAAGTCAGTTCTTTTAGCATCCGGAGATACTTTTCGAGCTGGTGCTGATAAACAATTAACTTTTTGGAGTAATAAAAGTCATAGTTGTATTATAAGTAACTGTAAAAATAAAGATAGTGCATCTGTAATTTTTGATGCTTTTTATAAAGCTAAAAATAAAAATATTGATATATTAATAGCAGATACAGCAGGTAGATTACATAATAATTTAAATTTAATAGAAGAATTAAAAAAAATTATTCGTGTAATTAAAAAAATAAATAATCAATCTCCTGATGAAATTATGTTAATATTAGATGCTAATATTGGACAAAATTCTATTAATCAATTAAAAGTATTTCATGATAGTATTGGAGTTACAGGTATTACTATTACTAAAATTGATGGAACAGCTAAAGGAGGAATTATTTTTTCTTTAGCTAATGAATTTGGTATTCCGATAAGATATATTGGTTCTGGAGAAAAAATTACTAATTTACATTCATTTAATGCTAAAGATTTTATTAATGCTATTTTTTATAAAAATTAAAATTTATTAAAAAAAATCTAAATTATGTTAAAAATTTTAAGAGGATATGATGATTAAAGATATGATGTTAACATCATCTATAACTCCGTTAGGAACTTTAGAGTCATATATATATATAACTAATATATGGCCTAT
Organism: Enterobacteriaceae endosymbiont of Plateumaris braccata; assembly: GCF_012563325.1. NCBI lineage: Bacteria > Pseudomonadati > Pseudomonadota > Gammaproteobacteria > Enterobacterales > Enterobacteriaceae > Enterobacteriaceae endosymbiont of Plateumaris braccata. The sequence continues at coordinate 29,449 of NZ_CP046232.1, read as the reverse complement.
GCTGACTTCTAAAGAAGAAAAAGAATTATCAAATAAATTATTTTATAAAGGTGATATTATATCAGCAAAAAAATTAATTTTATCTCATTTACGTTTTGTTGTTCATGTAGCTAAAAAATATTCTGGTTATGGATTACAATTAGCTGATCTTATACAAGAAGGTAATATTGGTTTAATGAAAGCTGTTCGAAGATTTAATCCTGAAATAGGAGTTCGTTTAGTTTCTTTTGCTGTTCATTGGATAAAAGCAGAAATACATGAGTATGTATTAAAAAATTGGCGTATAGTAAAAGTAGCAACAACTAAAGCACAAAGAAAATTATTTTTTAATTTACGTAAAGCTAAACAAAGATTAGGTTGGTTTAATATAGAAGAAATTAATATGGTAGCTCAAGCATTAGGAGTATCAATTAAAGATGTAAAAGAGATGGAATCAAGAATGTCGGCACAAGATATGACATTTGATTTTCCGATTAAAAATAGTATTAAAAATAGTAAAAATACTAATTCTACATATTATCTTCAAGATAAACAATCTAATTTTGCTTATGATATTGAACAAAATAATTGGAAAGATCATATTTCACATAAATTATCAAATGCTATATTAAAATTAGATCAACGTAGTAGAAATATAATATATTCTCGTTGGTTAAATAAAAATAAAAATAAAACTACATTACAAGAATTAGCTAATTATTATGGTATTTCTGCTGAAAGAATTCGTCAATTAGAAAAAAATGCTATGAAAAAATTACGTTTATCGATAGAACATTATTAATTTAATTAATTTTAAATAAATTTTTTAAAACTATATAAATATATTAATAATTAATTATTTATCTATAAATTAAAAAGGAATATATTATGTCTAGTAAAAGAGGTATTAATAAAGTTATTTTAATAGGTAATTTAGGAAAAGATCCTGAAATTCGTTATATGCCAAATGGTAATGCTGTTGTTAATATTATAATGGCTACGTCAGAAAATTGGAAAGATAAACAAACTAAGGAAAATAAAGAAAAAACAGAATGGCATAGAATTGTCATTTTTGGAAAGTTAGCAGAAATTGCTAATGAGTATTTACGAAAAGGATCTCAAATATATATAGAAGGATCTTTACAAACAAGAAAATGGCAAGATCAAAACGGACAAAATCACTATATTACTGAAATTATAGTTAGTGTAGGTGGTACTATGCAAATGTTAGGTAATAATCGTCAAAATGAAAATATAATTAATAAAAAACCAACTAACAATGAAAATAATAAATTAGAGCATAATCATTGGGATTCAAAAACAGATATTAATTTAATAAATAAAGAAAATAACCAATCATTATTATCTGATAAAAATGAAAATATTATTGATTTTGAAGATGATATTCCATTTTAATTATAAAAATGTATTTAATAATAAAATTATTTTTATATTATTAAAATAATTAAAAGATTTTATCTTATGCTACATAATAATAAATTATTATTTTTGCTAAAAAAAAACTTTTCTAATAAATCTTTTTTAGTTAAAGGAATTATTAAAATTTTTAATAAAAATTCTGGTATTTTAGAAACAGAATCAAATCAAATATATGAGATATCTAATTTATATATAAAACATGTAATTCATGAAGATTATGTAATTGCTAATATTAAATATATTAATGATAAATTAGTGGCTATTCCTATTAAGTTGATAAAATCCTCAATAAATTTTTTTATAGGTAATATACAAATAAATAACAATAAATTATTTATTATACCAGAAAATAAAATTTTACATAATATAATTATAAAATGTTATCCTAAAAAAAATGTTAAACATATTTTTCAATGTAAAGAAAAAGTAATTGCAACTATAGTTAATCATCCTTTAAAAACACAAAAAAATATTTTTATTGCAGAAATTTTAGAATATATAACTAAAAATAATAATTATTTAATTCCATGGTGGTCAATACTTTCTAAATATAATCTTGAAATTAATCCACCAAGTGATGATTTATGTAAAAATATACATATAGATAAAAATTTATATAGAGAAAATCTTACAGATTTATGTTTTATTACAATAGATAATAATGATACTAAAGAAATAGATGATGCTATCTTTATAAAAGAAATATCTGAAAAAAAATTAATTATTTATGTAGCAATTGCTGATCCTACATCTTATATATCAGAAAATAGTGAATTAGATAAAATTGCATTAAAACGTATGTTTACTAATTATTTACCTGGTTTTACTGTTCCTTTATTACCTAAATTTTTATCAGAAAATTTATGTTCTTTAAATCCTAATCAAACTAGATCAGCATTAATATGTAAAATGCAAATTAATAATCATGGCATTTTATCAGAAAAAATAAATTTTTCTGTAGCTTGGATACAATCAAAATCTAAATTAAATTATTATAATGTATCTAATTGGTTAGAAAATATAGGAAATTGGAATCCAATAAATAATGATGTTAAACAACAAATATTATTATTATATAAATTTTATAAATACCGTATTAAATGGAAGCATAAAAATGCATTATTATTTAATAATATAGATTATAAATTTATATTTAATAATAAAGGAAAAATATTAGATATAATAATGGAAGAAAAACGTATTGCACATAAAATTATTGAAGAAACAATGATAGCAGCTAATATATGTGCAGCAAAAATTTTAAAAAAACAATTAGGTTTTGGAGTTTATAATATAAATAATGGTTTTAATTATAATAAAATAAATAAAGTAATATCTTTATTAAAAAAATATAATATTGAATGTAATGCATCATTTTTAATAAATTTAAAAGGATTTAAAGAAATAAATGATAAATTACAAAATTTAAATTTACAATTATTAAAACAACGTTTAAAAAAATATCAATTAATAACGATGTTTCATGTAAATCCTGCACCACATTTTTATTTAGGAGTTAAATGTTATGCTACTTGGACTTCTCCTATTCGTAAATTTGGAGATATAATTAATCATAGATTATTAAAGTCTATAATTAAAAAAGAAAAAGTAAATAAACCTCCGAATAAAATATTTTTTTTAATGAATAAAATGAAATATTTAAATAAACAAGCTTCAAAAGATTTATCTTCTTGGTTATATTATAAATATTTAAAAAATAGTATTTGTACAAAAGAAATTTTTATTTCTAAAATAATTGATATATTATATATTGGAATACGTGTTCGTTTAATGAAAAATGGTGCATATGCTTTTATACCTAAAAAATTTTTATATCCAATTATTAATGAAATTAATATTAATTCAGAAAAAGGTTTAATTTATATCAAAAATAAATTAACATATAAATTATATGATATAATTAAAGTCATTATCAAAGAAATAAATATTGATACATATAATATAATTGTTAAATTAGCAAAATAGAATAAGTTAATTTTAGGATATTTAAATGAAATTTAAAGGACATATAATTTTTGCTATATCTAGTAGTATTTTAGTTCAACATTTTATTTTACATAGGTATATCATACAATATGATTGGTGGCATATAATTCCTGCATCAATAATTACATGTTTATTACCAGATATTGATCATCCTAAATCTATTTTAGGAAACAAAATAAAAATATTTTCAAATATAATATCTAAATTATTTGGTCATCGAGGATTTACTCATAGTTTATTATCTTTAATTATTATTATATTTATTTTAAATAATTATAGTTTGAATATTATTCCTATTGATATAAAAATAGGATTTATAATAGGTTATTTAAGTCATATATTGTCCGATATGTTAACTCCATATGGAGTTCCATTATTATGGCCGTACAAAAAAAAATTTTCGTTACCAATTATACAAAATAATTTTTTTAAAGAAGAAATTTTTTGTTATTTATTATTAATAATATCTTTATATTTATTATTTCCTATAGGAAATAATTTTATTATAAAATTATATAATAATGTATCTCATTAATTTAATTTAATTTTAAACAAATTTATTATTTACTTACTATATTTTATAAAAATAAAATGATATTATTTTAAGTTAAGATGTGAAAATTTTTTATTTTATTTATAAAATTATGATGAAATATAAAAAAAAAATATTAGTTACTTGTGCTTTACCATATGCTAATGGTCCTATTCATTTAGGACATATGTTAGAACACATCCAAGCAGATATTTGGGTAAGATATAATAAATTATATTATTCTAATGAAGAAATATATTTTATATGTGCAGATGATGCGCATGGTACTGCTATTATGTTAAAATCTAAAGAATTAAATATTACTCCAGAAAAAATGATTACTCAGATATATAAACAACATATATCAGATTTTAAAAATTTTAATATTAGTTATGATAACTATCATACTACTCATAGTGATGAAAATCGTTTAATATCTAATTTTATTTATTTACGTTTAAAAAAAAATTTTTTTATAAAAAAAAAAATAATTAGTCAATTATTTGATAATAATTATCATTTATTTTTACCAGATAGGTTTGTAAAAGGTACATGTCCAGAATGTAAATCTTTAAACCAATATGGTGATAATTGTGAAGTTTGTGGATCAACTTATAATAGTGTCGATTTAATCGATCCTATTTCTATTTTATCTAATACAATCCCAAAATTACGTACTACCGAACATTATTTTTTTGATTTACCTCAATTTACTAATAAAATAAAAAAATGGATTAGTTCAGGAGTTTTACAAAAATCAGTAGAACATAAAGTTAAAGAATGGTTTTTATCTGGACTAAAGTTATGGGATATAACTAGAGATGCACCATATTTTGGTTTTAAAATACCAGATACAATAAATAAATATTTTTATGTGTGGTTAGATGCTCCTATTGGATACATTAGTACTTTTAAAAATTTATGTAACAAAAATAAAAAATTAAATTTTAATGAGTGGTGGAATATTAATTCCACAACAGAATTATATCATTTTATAGGAAAAGATATAGTTTATTTTCATAGTTTATTTTGGCCTGCTATTTTAGAAGGAAGTAATTTTAGAAAACCTACAAAATTATTTGTCCATGGTCATGTAACATTAAATGGTAACAAAATGTCTAAATCAAAGAGTACATTTATTACTGCAAAAAATTGGTTAAAATATGTAGATTCTGATAGTTTACGTTTTTATTATGCTTCAAAATTATCTTTAAATACAAATGATATTGATCTCAATTTAGATGATTTTATAATTAAAATTAATAATAGTATTGTTAATAAAATAGTAAATTTAGCATCTCGCACATCATATTTTATAAATAATTTTTTTAATAATAAATTATCAGATCATATTGATAATAAATTATATTTAAATTTTATTAAACAATCAGATATTATCCATAATTATTTTATAAATTTACAATTTAGTCATGTAGTAAAAGAAATTTTAAAATTAGCAGATATTGCTAATCGTTATATTGATGATAAAAAACCTTGGTTATTAGCTAAAAAAGATATTAAAGATTTAAAGATACAAAATATTTGTTCTATGGGTATTAATATGTTTCGTGTAATTATGACTTATATAAAACCAATTATGCCTACACTATCTAAAAATAGTGAAATTTTCCTAAAAAAAAAATTAAATTTTTATGATTTACATCATCCACTTATAGGTAGTGAAATAAAACAATTTAAAATTTTATTTAAAAGAATTGATATTAATGATTTAAAAAAATTAATAAAATCATCTAAATAATAAATTAATATTTTTTATTTAAATTTATAAAAAGTTTAATATTATCACTTATAATATTAAACGATAAAACAGTTATAAATATAGCTAAGCTAGGAAAAATAATTAAATGTGGTGCTGTTAGTATTTCAAATCTAGATTCATTTATCATTGAACCCCATTCAGGAGTTGGTGGGTGTATACCTAAACCTAAAAAAGATAAACTCGAAACGGTAATAATAGCAGTTCCTATTCTCATAGTAGAATATATTATAATAGAATTAATGACAAGAGGAAAAATTTGATAAAAAATTATTTTAGCATTAGATAATCCAATACATCGGGATGCTAAAATAAAATCTTGATTTTTTATCATTAAAGTATTACTTCTTACTAATCTAATAAAAATTGGAATATTCATAATGGATAAAGAACAAATTATATTTAAAATTCCATTTTTAATAAATGTTGATATTGTTATAGCTAATAATATACTAGGTAATGCAAGTAATATATCACATATTCTCATAATTAAAATATCAAAATTATTTTGGTAATATCCAGTGAATAATCCTAAAAAAGATCCAATTATAGCTCCTATAATTACAGAAATTATACTAGTTAAAAGTGTAATATGAGTTCCGAATAATATTCTGCTAAATATATCTCTTCCTAAAGAATCTAATCCAAACCAATGTAATTTACTAGGACCTTGATTAAAATGTGCAGCATCTAAATAAGTTTGAGGATCAAAAGGTGTAATTAATGAATGGAATATAGATATAAAAATAAGTAATATAACAAATAGAATAGACATGATAAAACTAAAATTGAATTTTTTCATTAATAAAAAAACCTGAATATATTAATTAAATTTATATATATTATTATATAATAAATCTATTATTAAGTTTAGGATTAATTAGTTTATAGATAAAATCTAAAATTAGATTAATAATAACAAATTCTATTGTAAATAATATTATTGAAGCTTGTATTATAGGATAATCTCTCATTTCTACTGCATCTAATAATAATTTACCCATTCCTGGTAAATTAAAAATTATTTCTATTGTAATAGATCCATTCAATAAAAATCCAAATTGTAAACCAATCATTGTAATTATTGGAATCATAGCATTACGTAATGCATACTTTGTAAAAATTGTCCATTCACTAATACCATTAGCTCTAGCACTATAAATATAATTTTCTTGAATAATATTCATTAAAGATATTTTAGTAATTCTAATAATAATTGATATAACAATAATACTAAGAGTAATAGAAGGTAAAATATATGCACAATAATTATTATTATAAATTGAAATAAAATTATGTTTTATGGAAAAAAATTCTATTAATAATAATCCAATTATAAAAGAAGGTAATGATATTCCTGCAATACTAAACATATTTATTATATTATCAATATAACTATTATTTTTTATACAACTCAATATTCCTAAGAAAATACCAATAATAGATCCTATCATAATACTTACTATTGTTAAAAAAAATGTATTTAAAAATTTTTGTGAAATTTCTTCTAACACGGGCTTTTTAGAAACAAATGAATAACCTAAATTTCCATGTATAATATTTTTTAAAAAACATATAAATTGTTTAATTAAACTTTGATCTAATCCTAATTCGTTACGAATATTTTTAATAGTAATATTACTAACTTCAGTATTACTCATTAGACTAACTGGATCACCTGGCAATATATGGGATATTATAAATACAATAGAAATAATTATAAATATTAAAATAATTGTTTCTATAAATTTTTTAAGTATAAATATTAACATAAATTTTAATATTTTAATTAATATATTTTATCAGCTTCATTAAAATCAAAACCTCCATCAGGTTGTATAAAAAAATTAATTATATTTTTTTTATAAGCACAAATTAATTTTTCTACTACTAATGGAGCCCATGGTTTATCATACCAAATAATATCTTGTATTTTTTTATATAGTTTCTTTTTAATCTTTGTATTACTAATTTTATTAGCATTTATTAATGTTGTATCCACAATTCTATTACTATAAAAAGATGTGTTAAATAATTCTGGAGGAAAAGATGATGTTGCAAATAATGGACTTAAAGCCCAATTAACTTCTCCTGTAGAAGGTGACCATCCTGTATATAACATTAATAATTCACTATTTTTTTTATTTTTAGATTCAACTTGTGTAACTCTTTGTTCTGTATTTAAAGCAAATATTTTTACATGAATACCAACTAATAATAATTGTTGTTGAATAATTTGTAATACTTTTAATGACGTAATATTATTATGTGATGCCCATAATATAGTATTAAAACCGTTAGGATATCCAGCTTGTTTTAAAAGTTTTTTTGATTTTTTAATATTATATTTTATAGCTGGATAACTTATTGAATATTTTATTAAAGGAGAAATAATACCATAAGATGGTATAGCATGTCCAGAAAAAGCTACTTTAACTAAAGTATCACGATTAATAGCATAATTAATTGCTTTTCTAACTTTTAAATTATTAAAAGGGGGTTTAGTAATATTGAAACTAATATATCTTTGCATAATTGAAGTAATTATGGATATTTTAATGTTATAAGATTTATTTTTTAAGAATTTGATGTGTTCATAAGAGATAGGAAAAGCAAAATCTACTTCACCATTTTTTAACATTATTACTCTACTATTATTATCCAATATTGATAACCAAGTAATACTATCTAATTTAGGATAATTTTTTTTCCAAAATTTATTCCATTTTTTAACTTTTAAATATTCTTTTTGAGACCATTCTATAAAAATGTATGGTCCTGTTCCAACAGGATGAAATTTAATATTTTTACCATATTTATTGATAGCACTAGGTGATACTATTACTGAAGCTGGATGTGCTAAAATATTAATAAATGAAGAAATTGGTTGTTTTAAAAAAAATTTTACTGTTAAATTATTTAAAACTACAATATGATCAATAATATTAAATAAACTATATCTTTTAAAATTATTTTTTTTATTTTTAAAACGATCAAAATTAATTTTTACTGAATTAGCATTAAAATTAGTATTATCATGAAATTTAATACCAGATTTTAAATAAATAATCCAAATATATCCAGATTTTTCCATTTTATAATTTTTTGCTAATACATTTTTTATATTCATATTTTTATCAAATTCAAATAATCCTTGATAAAATGATTTAGCAATATTTTGTGATAATGTATCATTTGCATCATATGGTTCTAAAGTAGTTATATCTGAACCAATTGCTATTATTATATTTTTTGTTTTAGCAAATACTGTATTACTAAATATAAAAAAAATAAAAAATAATATATATTTAATATTATGATTTAAAATCATTATTTATTTACCTTAATTTAAAATATTATTAGATTCTTGCATTATATAATGATCTTTACCTACTTGAATGAATTTTTTTTTTGGTAATATAGTTCCGATAGGAAAAATATTATTTTTTATAATATTATCAGAAGATAATAATATATTAGAATATTGTTTTTTTTTAATATTCATATTAAATGTAGATAATATTAATTTTTTAGTATAATTATGTTGTGGGTTTTCAAAAATTAATTTTGAAGGACCAATTTCTATAATTTGACCTAAATACATTATTGCTATGCGATGACTAATACGCTTTATCATTGTAATATCATGAGATATTATTATAAATGATATATTAAATTTTTTTTGTAATTCAAGTATTAAATTAAATATTTTAGATTGTAATATAATATCTAAAGATGAAAATGATTCATCTGCTATTATAATTTTTGGTTTAATAGCTAATGCTCTAGCTATACAAATTCTTTGACGCTGTCCACCAGAAAGTTCTTTAGGATAATAATTTATATAATCAGAATTTAATCCTACACTTTTAAGTAAATATTTTACATATTTTATTAGTTTATTATATGTTAGTAATGTGTTATGTACTAATAATGGTTCCATTATAGAATAGCCAATAGTTTTTGTTGGATTAAGAGATGTATACGAATTTTGAAAAATACATTGTATATTTTTTTTAATATATAATAAGTCTTTTTGATTAGATAAATTTATTTTTTTATTATTAAGTAAAAATAATTTAATTTTACTTTTAACTAAATTAAAAATAGATTTTATTATTGTAGATTTACCACATCCAGATTCACCAATAATAGATAATGTTTCTCCTGTATATAAATGTAAAGAAACTTTTTCTACAGCATATATTTGATGTGATGTTTTATTAAAAATATTTTTTTTTATATTAAAACGAGTAATAATATTTTTTATTTTTAAAAGTGGTATATTTTTCTTAATTATAGTTTTATTAGATGCATGTTTATTATATAATGAACTATATTTTATAGTATAAAAAAATTTTTTATTTTTATTTAAAATAAATTTAGGATAATTTTTTAATAAGTATTTTGTATAACTATGTTTAGGATTATTTAAAATTTTTTGTACAGAAGATTTTTCTACTATTTTACCTTGATACATAATAATAACTTTATCTGCTATTAAATTAATTAAACTTAAATTGTGTGTAATAAAAATTATTCCTATATTTTTTTCTTTTTTAATATCTTTTATTAATTTTAATAATTGTTTTTGTAATATTGTATCTAAAGCTGTAGTAGGTTCATCTGTAATTAAAATAGTTGGATTACATGATATAGCTATGGCAATACATATTCTTTGTAACATTCCTCCTGACAATTGATAAGGATAATAATTAATAATATTATTAATATTAGAAACTTGTACTAAATCTAACATTCTTTTAGCTTCTTTTAATGAACTAGTATAACTTTTACATTGATGTAATCTAATTACTTCTGTTATTTGTTCTCCTATTTTAAATAAAGGATTAAGACTGCTAAAAGGATCTTGAAATATCATAGAGATTTCTGATCCTCTAATTTTAGATAAATTAAATAATTTTAATTTAATTAAATCTATTTCTTTATTTTTTTTTGTATGTAAAATAATTTTACCATTAATAATTTTACCACCATAATATTCAATTAAACGTATTATAGATAATGAAGTAATAGATTTACCTGATCCTGATTCACCAATCATAGCTAATATTTCATTTGAATGAACCTTAAATGATATATCGTGAATTATTTGAATGAAATTATTCTTATTTAATAAACTAACACTAAGATTTTTTACTTCCAGTACACATTGATTTTTATATGCACTAATAATATTCATATGTCCTCTAAAATAGTACTAAAATGTTAATATAAAATATTTCTTATTAAAATATTTAAATAAAAAATTAATTTTTATTAACATATATTATAATAAAAAAATTAATTTTATTAAAAATTATCTATTTTATAATAAGAGGAACTCTTTTAGATAAAGAACACATTATTTCATAACCAATAGTATTTGCTGATTGAGCAATATCGTCTATTTTAATGTTTTCTCCCCATAATTCTACTTTACTTCCAATATTTGCATTTGGAATATTTATTAAATCTACTGCAATCATATCCATAGAAATATCACCTAAAATTTTTGTTATATGTCCATCTACTAGTATTGGAGTATTATTAGATATATTTCTTGGATATCCATCAGCATAACCACATGCTATAATTCCTATACGACGATGTTTATTAGTATAATATGAATTATTATATCCTACAGTATTTCCAGGTAATAATTTTTGTATACTAATTATTTCACTATTTAATGTCATTACAGGAATTATTTTACTATTTTTTATATCTTTCCAATGACCAGTAGGAGATGCTCCATATAATATTATTCCAGGTCTAACCCAATCATAATGTGTTTGTGGATGCCATAATATAGCAGCAGAATTAGCAAATGAACGTAAAAAATTATATTTATTTATATTATTATTTATATAATTAATAATATTATTAATTATTTTATAATCTTTATAAGATGTTTTAGCAAAATGTGCCATAAAAGTAATATTTATTATTTTAATAATTTTAATAATATTTATTATTTTAGAAATATTTTTAATATTAAATCCTAACCTATTCATTCCACTATTAATTTTTATATATATATTAATAGGATATTTTGGTTTATTTAAAATTAACATATTTAATTGCCAATAACTATGTATTGTAATTGTAAAATTATATTTATAGATTATATCTAAATCTTTTATTTTAAAAAAACCTTCTAATAATAAGATAGGTTTATTACAACCATATTTTCTTAATAATATAGCTTCATCTAAAGTTAATACTGCAAAACCATCTGTTTGTATTAAACTTTTCCAAACATTTTTAATACCATGTCCATATGCATCAGCTTTAATTACTGACCAAATTTTTGATTTAGATACTATCTTTTTAATTAATTGTAAATTATGTTTTAATGCATTAGTATTAATAACAGCAAAAATAGGTCTAGTCATTAATAATATCTCTAAAAATTTATTAAAATAATAAAATTATTATATTTATAATTTTAAATTTATCTAAATAACACAAATATATATGTTATATTAAAAGAAATTTGATTTCAAGATAGTTATAGTTTATTAGTTTAATAAAGTTATAATGAAATATTAAATAAACTTAAAAAAAATTTTTAATATATTTTAATAAATTTAATAACTATTTATTAGGAGTTAAAATGATGATTACCAGTAAATTTGGTATTGGTCAACAGGTTAGACATAAATTATTAGGTTTTTTAGGAGTAATAATTGATGTTGATCCTGAATATTCTCTAAGAGATCCTAAAATTGGTGAAGTGGCTGAAAGTATAACATTACGTAATAAACCATGGTACCATGTAGTAATGGAAGATGATACAGGTCAACCTATACATACATATTTAGCAGAAGCACAACTTTCAGGAGAACCATTAGAATATGAACATCCTGAACATTCATCATTAGATGAATTAGCAGCATCTATAAAAAAACAACTAATAACACCCAAATTAAGGAACTAATAAAAACTTAAATAGATAAGCGGAAAAATATACCGCCTATCATTTTTACAGTAAAAAAATTAATATTATTAGTTATTTATAATTTTATATTATTTAATGAAATAAAATTTATTGCGTTATTAATATATTTTAAAACTTTTTTTTGTCCCATTAAATATATTATATAATTAATAGGAGGACTATTAACCATTCCTGTTATAGCTAATCTTAATGGCATAGCTATATTAGAAAAATTTAAATTTAATTTTATAGATATTTCTTTTATAGAAGAACTAATGATTAATAATGACCAAACATTAATTAATGTAAATTTTTTTAATAACTTATTTAAAATTATTTTTGTATCTAAATTTAGATATTTATCTATTGAGTTAACTTTTGAATAATCAGGAGTCCTATAAAAAATAGAACATAAATTAGTTATTTCTTTTAGAGTATTACATCTATCATGAAATATATTATATAAATCATTTACTTTAGGACCATTATTTATATTAATATGATTTTTTTCAAAAAAATCAGTTAAATAATTAATCATGTATGTTTTTGATAATTTACTTAAATAATATTTATTTAACCAAATTAATTTATTGATATTTAATATACTAGGTGATTTACTAATATTTTTTAAATTAAATAATTTTTTCATATCATCTAATGAAAAAATTTCTTGATTACCATAAGACCATCCTAAACGTACAATGTAATTTAATAATGCCTCTGGTAAATAACCTGATTTTTTATATTGTAAAATATCCATATTATTAAATCTTTTTGAAATTTTTTCTCCTGATTTATTAACAATCATTGAAACATGTGCATATATTGGTATTGGAGCTCCTATAGCTTTAATGATATTAATTTGTCTAGGAGTATTATTTATATGTTCTTCTCCTCTGATAATATGTGTAATACCCATATCCCAATCATCAACAACTACACAAAAATTGTATGTTGGAATACCATCAGTTCTTTTTATAATTAAATCATCTAATTCATTATTATGAAATATAATAGTACCACGAATTTTATCGTTAAATTTTACTATACCATTATCAGGATTACGAAATCTTACTACAAATGATTTATTATCTTTATGAATAAAATTATTTAAATTCCTACATTTGCCATTATATTTAACTTTTTTCCCAATTAATATTTGTTCTATTTTATTTTTTTCTAATTCTTCTTTAGAACAATAACATTTATAGGCTAATTTTTGTTTAATCATATTATTAATAATATAATTATATCTATCAAGTCTTTTACTTTGAAAATAAGGACCTTCATCCCAATCAATATTTAACCATTTTAATCCATTTATAATATTTTCAATAGAATTTTTTTTATATCTTGTAATATCTGTGTCTTCTATCCTTAAAATAAAACTACCTAAATTATTTTTAGCAAATAACCAAGAATATAAAGCTGTACGAATATTTCCAATATGTAAATTACCTGTAGGACTTGGTGCAAAACGAGTTTTTATTATCATAAAAATCTTATTTTATAGTTACTATGATTATAATATTTAATTATTATATTATACAAATAAATAAAATTTGATTTTTTATTAAATTTTTATTAAAATATGTTTACTTGTTTTTATTATTAGTTAGAACATATAAATTTTATTTATCAGGGTGATTAGCTCAGTTGGTAGAGTCCCTCCCTTACAAGGAGGTTGTCGGCGGTTCGAGTCCGTCATCACCCATAATAAAAGGGTCGTTAGCTCAGTTGGTAGAGCAGTTGACTTTTAATCAATTGGTCGCAGGTTCAAATCCTGCACGACCCAATAATTAATAAAATAATAAATTATTTTAATTTTGTTAATTTTTTGTATAAATAAAAATATTTATTAAATATTTAAACTTCAAACATAAATAAGTTACATTTATTTATATTTAAATTTATGTTAGATTACAATTATTAATCATTAAACAATAATTATAGTTATTTATAAAAAAATTATGCATTATAATAAAAAAACTGTATCCATACATAATGGTTTAAATACAGATAAACAATATGGTTCTGTTATTCCTCCAATATATTTATCTACTACTTATAATTTTGATGGTTTTAATAATCCTAGAAAACATGATTATTCTAGAAAAAGTAATCCTACACGAGATATATTACAGAATGTTATTTCGTCTTTAGAAAATGGATCAGGATCAATTATTACTAATAGTGGTATGTCTGCAATTTATCTAATAATCACATCATTATTAAATCCAGGTGATTTATTGATTTGTCCTAATGATTGTTATGGTGGAAGTTATAGACTATTTAAAAGCTTTTTAAATAAAAGAATATATAAAGTTAAATTTATTACTATGTATGATAAAAATACATTATTATCCGCATTATTAAAAAAACCTAAAATGGTGTTTATAGAAAGTCCTAGTAATCCACTATTAAATGTAATTAATATTACTGATTATTGTAATGAAATACGTAATTCAGGTGCAATTAGTGTAATTGATAATACACTACTTAGTCCAGTTTTTCAAAATCCATTAAATTTAGGAGCTGATCTAGTAGTTCATTCATGTACAAAATATTTAAATGGACATTCTGATATAATTGCTGGTGCAATTATATCAAAAAAAATAAAATTTATAGAAACATTATCTTGGTGGAGTAATAATATAGGAGTAACTAGTTCAATTTTTGATAGTTATTTATTACTTAGAGGTATTAAAACATTATATCCTAGGTTAAAAATCGCAGAAAAAAATGCTTTAACAATTATTAAATATTTAAAAACTCAAAAATTAGTAAAAAAAATATATCATCCATCACTTAGTAGTAATATTGGACATAATATAGCAAAAGTTCAACAAAAGGGATTTGGAGCTATATTAAGTTTTGATTTTAATGGTTCTAAAAAAATGTTAAGTTTATTTTTAAATTCATTAAAATTATTTACTCTAGCAGAATCATTAGGTGGGGTAGAAAGTTTAATTTCCCATTCAGCAACTATGACACATGCATGTATTACAAAAGAAGAAATGTTACAAGCAAATATTTCTGATTCATTATTACGAATATCAGTAGGTATTGAAGATTCAAATGATTTGATATCTGATTTAGATAAAGCATTTTTTCATGCTAATAAACATCGTTAATATTTTTTTATATACATACAAAAAAATTAAATAAATAAAAATTTATGCGCTCTACAGGATTCGAACCTGTGACCAATAGCTTAGAAGGCTACTGCTCTATCCTACTGAGCTAAGAGCGCGAAAATTTAATATTAACATAATATTATATTTTTTAAAATAAATTTAAAAAATATAATAAAAAAATTTTTAAATGAGTTTTCTGTAAAATGCAAGCTAAAATTATTAATGGTAAAATAGTTGCTAAAAAAATATATACTAAAATAATAAACAAAATGAATAATAAATTATTTCAAGAATATAGACCGCCAGGATTAGGAGTGGTTTTAATCGGTAATAATATAGCATCTAAAATTTATATAAAAAACAAACGTAAAGTATGTAAAAATTTAGGTTTTATTTCTCATGATTATAATTTACCTGAAAATATAGACGAATATACTATAATAAAAATTATTGATTCATTAAATAATAATAATAATATAGATGGAATATTAATTCAATTACCATTACCTAGAAATTTAAATTTAAGTAAAATATTAGAGAGAATTTCTCCTAGTAAAGATGTAGATGGATTTCATCCATATAATATAGGTAGATTATGTCAACGTATACCTTTATTACGCCCATGTACTTCTCTAGGTATAATAAAATTATTAAAATATTATCAAATTAAAATTTCTGGTTTAAATGCTGTTATTGTAGGTGCATCTAATATAGTAGGTCGCCCTATGAGTATGGAATTATTATTATCAGGTTGTACAATTACTATTACTCATCGTCTTACTATAAATTTAAAATATTATATAAAAAATGCGGATTTATTAATAGTTGCTATAGGTAAACCTAACTTTATACCTGGTAAGTGGATTAAATTAGGTGCTATTGTAATAGATGTAGGAATTAATAGAGTAAATAATAAAATTATAGGTGATATACATTTTAATTCAGCAATAAAGAGAGCTTCTTATATTACTCCAGTTCCAGGAGGAGTAGGTCCAATGACTGTAGCTATATTAATGCAAAATACCTTACAAGCTTATGAAAAATTTTTAAAAAATAAAAATTTTAACATACTTAATAAAGTTGATCTATAAGCCGGATTCTGTCTTGAACAGTCATTTATCTATTATAATAATCACTTATTATTTTTAAGCAGCTCACCTAGGTTTTATAACAGTACGGATTAATACAAACCTTATTTAGCCTTGCTCCTGGTGGAGTTTACATTGTCATATATTATTACTAATATATCGGTATGCTTTTACCATACCTTTTCACCCTTACCATAATTTTTTATTATGGCGGTATTTTTTCTGTTGCACTTTTCGTAAGTTTACACTTCCCAGGTATTACCTGGCACCATAATCCTATGGAGTCCGGACTTTCCTCTTTTACATAACATATAAATAAAAGCGACTGCTCAATCAACTTCAAAATATTATATCTTTTATAAAAAAATAATCAATATTTATTTTTTAAAAAATAAGTATATAATATATTTCTTTTAATTTTATAAATATTAGCCGTAATATTAATAGCTTTTTTTAAAGGTAAATATTTTTTTAACATTAGTAATGTTGTAAAAGATTCTTTAGATATTTTTTCATCAATATTATTATGTAATCCATCAATAACTAAAACTATTTCTCCTTTTAATCTATTTTTATCTTTTTTAATCCATAAAATAATTTTTTCAACAGTATCTCCATAAATACATTCCCATTTTTTTGTTATTTCTCTTGCTAAAACTAAATATCTATTTTCTCCAAAAATATTTTTAATTTCATATAAACTATTTAATAGTTTATGTTTAGATTCATAAATAATTAAAGTTCTTTTTTCTAATTTTAATTCATTTAATCTAACTAATCTTTTATTTTTTTTTTTGGGTAAAAAACCTTCATAACAAAATTTATTTGATGGTAATCCAGAAGCAGATAATGCCAAAATAGCAGCACAAGGTCCAGGTATAGGTATAATTTTAATAGAATTATTTTCTAAACGACACAATTTTACTATTCTATAACCAGGATCATTAATTAATGGTGTTCCTGAGTCCGAAACTAATGCTATATTATAACCTTTTTTAATTTTATCAAGAATAATTGTAGATTTTTTTTTTTCATTATATTCATGATATGAGTATAATTTATTTTTAATGTTAAAATATTTTAACAAAATTCCTGTTTTTCTTTTATCTTCAGATAAAATTAAATTTACTTTTTTTAAAATTATTAATGATCGATAATTTATATCATTATAATTACCTATTGGAGTTGGTACTATATATAAATTTCCTAGTATTGTTTGATTTTTTTTCATTATATTTACACTGATTTATTTTTTTAAAAAACTTTACTTTTGATTTTAAAAAAATGTATAATTAGTCAATATTATTTTTTTCTTAAAATAGTATAAATGGGAGGAGTGGCCGAGTGGTTAAAGGCACCGGTCTTGAAAACCGGCAATAGGAAACTATTCGAGAGTTCGAATCTCTCTTCCTCCGTAAATAAATAATTATATACTATAAACAATATATTATAAGTAAAAATATTTAAATTATGTATAAAAAACAACAAAAATATTTCCTTTGGAATGAAACGTTAGCAGAAAAGATTGCATTTGAAGAAGGTATTATATTAACATCAAAACATTGGGAAATAATATATTTATTACGTATTTTATATAAAAAATTTAATGCTGTACCTAATGTACGCATGTTAATTATTACTTTAAATAAAAAATATGGTATTTCAAAAGTTGATAGTACTTATATTTTTAAATTATTTCCTAAAGGATCAATACAACAAGCAGCAAAAATAGCCGGGTTACCTAAAACTAATATATGTTTATGAAATTTTTTTAGTTCCTCCAACAGTCATTTTATTTATTTTTAAAGTTGGTTGACCTACACTTACTGGTATAGATTGACCGTTTTTTATAAATATTCCTATTCCATTATTAAAACTTAAATCATCTCCAATCATAGATATTTCTTTCATGATATTTTCCGAAGATCCTATTAATGTTGTATTTTTACAGGTTTTGTAATTTTACCTTTCTTAATTAAAAAAGCTTCAGTAGTTGAAAAAACAAAATTTCCAGAAGTTATATCTACTTCACCTCCATTCACTGAAGAAACATATAATCCATATTCAACACTATTAATTATATCAGTAGTTTTTGTTTTACCATTTAATAAATATGTATTTGTCATTCTAGGAATAGGTAAAAAAGCATAAGAAGATCTTCTTGCATTACCTGTTGATTTTATTTTTCCAACAAGAAAAGAATAATAATTATCATATATATATTTTTTTAATATACCATTTTCAACTAATATATTGTATCGGGTAGGTGTTCCTTCATCATCAACATTAAGTGAACCATTCATATTTTTTAATGTTCCATTATCTACTATAGTACATATATTTGAAGCAATTTTTTTTTTATTTTATTATTAAAAACAGAAGTTTTGTAATAATTATAATCTCCCTCTAATCCATGACCTATAGCTTCATGTAATAATATTCCAGGAGAACCATTTCCTAATATAACTGGAATTAATCCAGATGGCGCTTCAATTGCATTTAAATTATTTACTGCTGTTATTACAGTTTCATGTATGATATTGTCAATATATGTTTTTTGATTGTTATCATCAATAGATATAATAGAATTATAATCTATTCTACCACCTATTATTTGATAACCCACTTCTCTTTTATTATCATTTTCAACTATTATACGAATACTAATATTTACTAACGGTCTAATATCTATTGATATTTTATTTTTATTATTTATTACTAATATCAATTCATACAAATTATTCATTTTTATCTGAACATTTTGAACTCTTTTGTCTAATGTACGAGCCGTTGTATCTATATAATTTAAAAAAAATATTTTTTTTCATTAAAATTATTATTAATAGGATTAATTATAGAATAATAATTCTGATCATTTTTTAAAAAATTAAAAATATTTTTCGGATTAGCTAAATTTATTTGAGAATTATATTTCTTATTAAAAAGATTATTTATACATTTATTAATAGATTCTAATGTTATGTCATTAGTACAAGAAAAATAAATAATGTTATTTTTGATTACTCTAATTCCTATACCTTGTTTTTCTTTATAAAAACATTCTTTAATAATACTATTATCTAAAAACCAAGATTCATTTGAAATAGATTGTAAATACAAATCAGCAAAATAAACATTATTTAAAGAAATTTTATTTATTATATCATATAAATAATTATAAGAAATATTATTTTTTATTAAAAATTCATTAACTATAGTATTATGTATATTCATATTATGTTTTTATTTTAAATAAATTAAATATTAATTTAAATAAATACAATTTTATAATAAATTAAAATTTGATTTTTATCAATATAATATATTTATATATTATGATTTGTAAAAATAAAGATTATAATAATAAAATTCATGTTTTTTAAAAATTTTATAAATATGATTTTAAAATAAAATTTTAATATAATAAATTATTAAAGAATAATTTTATAAAAATTAAATAATGTAAAAATTAATTTTGATTATTTTTTTGAGAAGATATAAGTAATAAATATTTTAATTCTGATATTGTAAATAAAGGACTAACATTTACATAATTTAATCTTATATTTTTAAAATTTTTATTTGATGATGTTGTCACTATAGCAACAGGATATCCTTGTAATAAATTATCATATAATGCAGATATTACTAAAATATCTCCTTTATTTATATTTATGTTTTTTGGTAAAATTTCTGACATTAAACTATATTTGCAACCATTTCCTTTAATAGCAAATTTAATATGGGTATTAGTTGATTGTACTGATATAAAACTTTGTGTACTACATATTAAACGAACACGACTTGTTGACTCATTTGTAGAAATAACTTGACCAACAAGTCCACGATCATTAATTACTAATTGTCCTAAATGAACGTTATTTATACTACCTTTATTAATTAATATTTCATCAGTATCAAAATTAAAATAAATTGGTAATTTTTCTGCAAATATTTTTTGTATATTATTTTTATTTATAATTGGTAAAATTAATAATTTTCTTAACTCTGTATTGTCATATTTTAATTGTTTTAATTGTAAAATTTCATATTTATTTTTTAAAAGTTGATTAAATAAATATTTATTTTGTTTTTTTAAATTATTATTAATATTTTGATTTTCAATCATATTATTAAATATAAAATAAGATTTATTTAAAAATATATATACAGGATTTATAAATGTATTAAAATGAGACTTTAAATTAAAAAAATAATTTATTATTAATATAAAAAATAAAAATAGCATAGCACTAATTAATTTTAATTTTAATGATATTTTTTTATTAAATAGAATTTTCATAATTTTTTTTTTGATATAAATAAAATTTATTCTTCACTAAATAAATCTCCACCATGAATATCAATCATTTCTAGTGCTTTACCACCACCTCTAGCTACACAAGTTAATGGATCTTCAGCAATAGAAACAGGTATTCCTGTCTCTTCCATTAATAATTTATCAAAAGATTTTAATAATGCACCACCGCCAGTTAATACCATACCTCTTTCTGAAATGTCAGAAGCTAATTCTGGTGGACATTGTTCTAATGCAACCATAACAGAACTAACAATTCCTGTTAGTGGCTCTTGTAATGCTTCTAATATTTCAGTTGAATTTAATGTAAAACTTCTAGGTACTCCTTCAGCTAAATTACGACCTCTAACTTCAATTTTTAATACTTCATCATTATTTGTTGTATATGCAGATCCGATTTGATGTTTTATTCTTTCAGCAGTTGCTTCACCAATTAAAGATCCATAATTTCGACGTACATGATTAATAATTGCTTCATCAAATTTATCACCTCCTATTCTCACAGAAGAAGAATATACAACTCCATTTAAAGAAATAACAGCTACTTCAGTAGTTCCTCCACCTATATCTATAACCATTGACCCTGTAGCTTCAGAAACAGGAAGTCCTGCACCTATAGCAGCTGCCATAGGTTCATCTATTAAAAAAACTTTTCTAGCTCCTGCTCCTTGAGCAGACTCACTAATAGCTCTTCTTTCAACCTGTGTGGCACCTACAGGAACACATATAAGTACTCTAGGACTAGGACGCATAAAACTATTACTATGAACTTGCTTTATAAAATGTTGTAACATTTTTTCGGTAATAAAAAAATCTGCTATTACTCCATCTTTCATAGGTCTAATTGCAGCTATGTTACCTGGAGTTCTACCTAACATTTGTTTTGCACTGTATCCTACAGCAGCAACACTTTTGGATGTCCCTGATCTATCTTTTCTAATTGCAACTACTGAAGGTTCATTTAAAACTATTCCTTGTCCTTTAACATAAATTAAAGTATTTGCTGTTCCTAAATCAATAGATAAATCATTAGAAAACATTCCTCGAAATTTTTTTAACATATAAAAAAATCCTGATTTTAAATTTTTATTGTATAATTATAAAAAATTAATTATTAAGTTAATATACATTTATTTTAAGAATAAATATAGACATCTTTTATAAAGATATATAATAAATTATTCGTATAAATTTTATGAGCTAAAAAATGATAAAATATAAAAAACATATTTTAATATTAAATGGACCAAATTTAAATCTTTTAGGTAAAAGAGAACCTAAAAAATATGGATATTTATCTTTAAATCAAATTATTGATAATTTAATAAAAAAAGCTAATAATAATAATTGTGAATTAAATCATTTTCAATCTAATTCTGAACATTTGTTAATAGATTATTTAATAAATTTTACTAAAAAAATTAATTATATTATTTTAAATCCAGCAGCATTTACACATACAAGCATTGCATTACGTGATACTTTATTAGCAATAAATATTCCTTTTATAGAAATACATATAACTAATATTTTTGCTAGAGAATCTTTTAGAAAAAAATCTTATTTTTCTGATATTTCTAAAGGAATAATATCTGGTTTAGGAATAGATGGATATTTTTTAGCTTTAGATTTTATAATTAAAAGATTATGATCTTAATATTAAATTTATAATTTATTTATATAAATTTATTATTTATAATTAAAATATTTAATTTTTTTAATAATTATGAGTAAAAATATTTGATGGATTTATTTCACCTATTGATCCTATTAATCTTACTTCAGGTTCTAACCAAATGCCAAATTTATTTCCTACACTATTATATATTTTTATTGCTATATATAATATATCTTTACTTGTAGCTTTATATTTATTAATAATTATTAATGAATGTTTAAAATATATCATAGCTCCACCCTTAATGTATCCTTTTAAATCACATTGATCAATTAACCATGCTGCTGAAAATTTAAATATATTATTTTTTATAACATAAGGTATATTAGGAAATGTTTTTAATAATTTAACTCCTAATTTAAGAGAAACTAAAGGATTTTTAAAAAAACTTCCTGCATTACCATATATTTTAGGGTTTGGAATCTTTTTTTTTCTTATTTTACATATATAATTGAAAATTTCATGAGGAGTAACTGTATTTAAATTTAAGTGATTTAAATCTTTATAACTTATATTTGGTTTCCATTTTTTGGAAATAGTCATACCTAAAGCAATAATAATATAATTATGCATATAAAAATTTTTGAAAATACTATTTCTATATTGTAAATTACATTCTTTACTTGATAAACGTGTTATTTTTTTATTTGAAAGATTCATTATATCTACATATTTACAAAAATTTTTTAAACTTACACCATAAGCACCAATATTTTGTATAAGAGCAGAACCAACACAACCAGGAATTAATGCTAAATTTTCTAGTCCAAAAATACCTTTTTTTATAGTATATTTTACGAATTGATGCCAATATTCTCCAGAATATACATGTAAATTCCAACAATTTTTAGATTCATTAATATTAATACCTTTTAATCTATTTATTATTACAATACCTTTAAAATGATTTAAAAATAAAACATTACTTCCACCACCTAAAATAATATATGGTAAAGATTTGTAATAATATTTTTTACAAATATAATATAATTTATTAATATTTGTTATTTTTATAATTTTAAAAGCAGTAACATCTATACCAAAAGTATTAAAATTTTTTAAAGAATTTTTATAAATATTCATGAATTTACTTTATAAAATATTAATTAATCCTGGTATTTTCCTACTCTCACATGAGTAAATCTCATACTACCATCGGCACTACAATGTTTCACTTCTGAGTTCGGAATGGATTCAGGTGGTACCATTGCGTTATTGATACCAGGATTAAAATTATTAATAATAAATAATTATAATATTTAAAACGATTCTGGTGTTGTAAGGTTAAGACTCACGGGTGATTATTAGTACTGATTAGCTCAACATATTACTATGCTTACACATTCAGCCTATCAACGTTATAGTCTTTAACGTCCCTTTAGGGATATATCTAAATAACAAATATATCCTGGGAAGAATAATCTTAAGGTAAGTTTCGCGCTTAGATGCTTTCAGCACTTATCTTTTCCGCATTTAGCTACCGGGCAATACCATTGGCATGATAACCCGAACACCAGAGATGCGTTCACTCCGGTCCTCTCGTACTAGGAGCAACTCCTTTCAATCTTCCAACGCCCACGACAGATAGGGACCGAACTGTCTCACGACGTTCTAAACCCAGCTCGCGTACCACTTTAAATGGCGAACAGCCATACCCTTGGGACCTACTTCAGCCCCAGGATGTGATGAGCCGACATCGAGGTGCCAAACACCGCCGTCGATATGAACTCTTGGGCGGTATTAGCCTGTTATCCCCGGAGTACCTTTTATCCGTTGAGCGATGGCCCTGTCATATAGAACCACCGGATCACTAAGACCTGCTTTCGCATCTGTTCGAACCGTCATTCTTACAGTTAAGCCAGCTTATGCCTTTGCACTAACCTCACGATTTCCGACCGTGATTAGCTGACCTTAGTGCTCCTCCGTTACTCTTTAGGAGGAGACCGCCCCAGTCAAACTACCCACCAGACACTGTTCCTGATCCGGATAACGGACCTAGGTTAGAATAGTAAATGTTAAAGGGTGGTATTTCAAGGTTGACTCAATATTAACTAGCGTTAATATTTCATAGTCTCCCACCTATCCTATACATTAATATTCAATATCAAGCTATAGTAAAGGTTCACGGGGTCTTTCCGTCTTGCCGCGGGTACACTGCATCTTCACAGCGATTTCAATTTCACTGAGTCTCGGGTGGAGACAGTCTGACCATCATTACGCCATTCGTGCAGGTCGGAACTTACCCGACAAGGAATTTCGCTACCTTAGGACCGTTATAGTTACGGCCGCCGTTTACCGGGGCTTCGATCAAAAGCTTTTCGTAAAACGATAACTTCATCAATTAACCTTCCGGCACCGGGCAGGCGTCACACCGTATACGTCCACTTTCGTGTTTGCACAGTGCTGTGTTTTTAATAAACAGTTGCAGTCAGCTGTTATCTTAGACTGATTTCAGCTTTAAAAGTAAATTTTATTACTTACAATCAGTGTGCCTTCTTCCGAAGTTACGGCACTATTTTGCCTAGTTCCTTCACCCGAGTTCTCTCAAGCGCCTTAGTATTCTCTACCTGACTACCTGTGTCGGTTTGGAGTACGATTCTATGTTATCTAGAGCTTAGAGGATTTTCTTGTAAGTATGGTATTAATTACTTCAGTAAAATAAAGTACTTCGTCATCACGCCTTAATGTTTTGTATTAACTATCCGGATTTTCCTAGATAATTCATCTACACGTTTAAACCAAGATAACCATCACTTGGATAATCTAACCTTCTTCGTCCCCCCTTCGCAATAACATTGAGTACAGGAATATTAACCTGTTTTCCATCGACTACGCTTTTCAGCCTCATCTTAGGTGTCGACTTACCCTGCCTCGATTACCGTTGGACAGGAAACCTTAGTCTTTCGGCGAATAGGTTTTTCACCTATTTTATCGTTACTCATGTCAGCATTCGCACTTCTGATATCTCCAATAAACTTTACAATTTATCTTCAACGACTTACAGAACGCTCCCCTACCCAATAAATATAAAATTTATTGTCGCAGCTTCGGTGTATAATTTAGCCCCGTTACATCTTCCGCGCAGAAAAACTAGACCAGTGAGCTATTACGCTTTCTTTAAATGATGGCTGCTTCTAAGCCAACATCCTGGCTGTTTATGCTTTTCCACATCGTTTCCCACTTAATTATAACTTAGGGACCTTAGCTGGCGATCTGGGTTGTTTCCCTTTTCACAACGGACGTTAGCACCCGCTGTGTGTCTCCCGTGATAACATTATTCGGTATTTGAAGTTTGCATCGGATTGGTAAGTCTGGATGACTCCCTAACCGAAACAGAGCTCTACCCCCGAATATGAATAACACGAGGCGCTACCTAAATAGCTTTCGGGGAGAACCAGCTATCTCCCGGTTTGATTGGCCTTTCACCCCTAACCACAAGTCATCCGCTAATTTTTCAACATTAGTCGGTTCGGTCCTCCAGTTAGTATTACCTAACCTTCAACCTGCTCATGGCTAGATCACCGGGTTTCGGGTCTATACCTTGCAACTTAACGCCCTTTTAAGACTCGGTTTCCCTACGGCTCCCTTATACAGTTAACCTTGCTACAAAATATAACTCGCTGACCCATTATACAAAAGGTACGCAGTCACATTTTCAAATAATAAATGCTCCTACTGCTTGTACGTATATGGTTTCAGGTTCTATTTCACTCCCCTAACCGGGGTTCTTTTCACCTTTCCCTCACGGTACTAGTTCACTATCGGTCAGTCAGTAGTATTTAGCCTTAGAGGATGATCCCCCTATATTCAAACAAGATACCACGTGTCCCGTTCTACTCTTTGAGATCACAATTAATATATTTTAATATACGGGACTATCACCCTGTTTCGTATATCTTTCCAGACATTTTTATTAATATAATAATTGATTAAGTCTCTGGGCTTTTTCCTTTTCGCTCGCCGCTACTAAGAAAATCTCAGTTGATTTCTTTTCCTCAGGTTACTTAGATGTTTCAGTTCTCCTGGTTTGCTTCGTTATTC
Organism: Enterobacteriaceae endosymbiont of Plateumaris braccata; assembly: GCF_012563325.1. Taxonomy (NCBI): domain Bacteria; kingdom Pseudomonadati; phylum Pseudomonadota; class Gammaproteobacteria; order Enterobacterales; family Enterobacteriaceae; species Enterobacteriaceae endosymbiont of Plateumaris braccata. Next base: position 2,509 of record NZ_CP046232.1, on the reverse strand, counting down.
TATGAATTCAAACAACGATAATACATAAAATATGTATTGGGTTACCCCATTCGGATATCATCGACTAATAACGCTTCAAATCAGCTTATCGATGCTTTTCGCAGATTAGTACGTCCTTCATCGCCTCTGACTGCCAAGGCATCCACCATATACGCTTATTTACTTAACCTTACAACACCACAATCGTTT